>CACZNW010000131.1 GCA_902782595.1 uncultured Methanobrevibacter sp.
AATAATTCATTTAAATATTTCATTGAAAAATTAGAAAAAATACTCAATTAATAGATTACTTATCTTTAAATTATATTAAATATTATTCTCACTAAAACTTGAAATCTTTAAAGAGTTTCAAGAGTGTCGGAGTATTCTTTAGATTATAAAACTTATGAAAATCCAATTATAAGCGTGAAAATATTATTGGTTATTTATCATTTTCTAAGTGCATGATTAAAAAAATTAGGCATTTCGTTTTATACTAAAATGCAAAAATGGGCCTCAACGAACCATGTGAAATTGTATAATTATATAATTAATAGCTATTTTTTCAGTCAATTAGATTATGTGACATTGACATTAACGGCGAAAAAATAATTTCTGTGCTGAATTTTCACAATAACTCTTATCACTTTGTTCAGTGTAACTGTATTTTCACCGTCAATCAATAGGTTTTAATTAGTAGTTTTTCTAGATAATAATACAGACTGAGATAAAAAGTTCAATATAATTGGCTGCCCTTAGTGTTTAGTCGAAAAGAATTAGTGATAAAAATGTTTTTTAATGATTTGGAATATGGGGGAAAAGTGATTCCCCAAACCATATTGGGATACGGACCGTTCATGGCCGAACTTTACTATGGCCACAGATCAAGAATTTATTTAGATGATTTATATAACAACCCTCAAAATACTGCTGAAGTAATTATGGAAGCGTATAACCGGGGTGTTCGGGCAATCAACCTGGTCAATGATTCTAATCTGCTTGAAGCATATGACATTGCAGTATCTGAAGGCTGCCGGATGAAGGTGATTGCAACAATCGGCAAAAGTGATGTCGATTATCTAAATCCCAACTATGGTGTTGCAAAGGAAGTTGACTGGGATGAGGACATTGAACTGTTCAGAGGGTATGACTGTCCGCTTATGCTTGTTGATGAATTTATAACCGACGGATATGACTGGAAACTGACCTCAAAGATTCTAAACAGCATTAATGATGCCGGCGCACTATCGGGTCTTTCAACTGCATTCCCGTCAAAAACATCTGATTTATTGGCGGATAATCTGGACATGGATTTGTTTGATTTTTTAATGATTCCGTATAACAGCCTATCCTACATGATGGACATCAGTGCCTTCAATAATTCTCAAAGGCGGGAATTCATTGAAAAAATAGGAGGGTTGAATAAAAAAATCATTGCCTCCCGAATTCTTGCTGCAGGTGTTTTAAATCCAAAAGAGGCATTCACATTCTTTAAAAATGTTGATTTTGTGGATGTAATATGCATTGGTGTCGCTAAAGTGGAGGAAGCAAAAACAGACTTTGATTTGCTGAAGCAGTATTAGAGTCTGACAACCTCATATTCTTCAAAAGGAACATGTCCTTCGGCTTCAAGGGACAGGTTTAAATCGGCCAGTCCGTTAATCAAATCTTTTACATTTTTATTGGAAGGTTTTTTACCGGTAATCTGTAGGTATTGTCTTGGGGAAATCTGGCAGAGTTCACATTCGAAGTTGCAGCATCTGTCTTTTTCTTCACAGCCGTGACCTTCCTGAGATGCATCGGTTCCGATTACGATATCGTCGAGAATACGGGAAACACGTTCGTCTGATGCAAACATTGCTATCTTTTGAGTTTTTCCACAAATTCCAATGGCCTTTTGACCTTTAAAGTTACAAACCCATTTTATTGGATAATTTTCCATTTCGGTTATTTGTAAATCTTCCATATTATCACTTTAGTTTTCTTTTCTCTCTTTTATAATTTTCAGCAATTCCTCTGAATTTTCAAATTCCTTTAATTCCCATGACTTGATGACCGGAACGGTGCCTATTGATTCCTTGATTTTATCATTGTTGATGATGAAAATCGGTTCGGAGGTTGTAACCATGGATAAATCTTTAAGTGGAATTGCCATTCTCTTTAAAGTCTTTTCACTGCGGTTTTTCTCAACATTTGTTATTAATGGGGAATGCTTATCTGAACTTTTCATTTTTGCTACTGCATCAAAAGGGCTTTTGTTTGTGGATATCACGCCATACCCAAGTTTTGACAGATCATTGACGTCGTCGGAATAAGTTATGTCCTCTTTTTGGGGCTGCGTTAACAAATCGATATCCACAGTTATTTTTGTATTTAGGATTTCCTCAAGAATCATTGCGGTCTCGGTATTTGCCCTGACGATTCCGTTTTCGTATTTGTACATGGTGGCACGGGATACGTGGGCAAGACTTGCCAAATCCTTAAGTGACATTGAATATTCCTCACGGTATTGTTTAATCACATTGCCGTCAATCTTGACGAAGTATCCTCCACGGTCTGCCAGGATTTCAGGATATTCTCCATATAGAATCATATTTTTCAAAGTTTCAAAGCCGATTGAGGGGATTTCATACCTTTCATAAATTACTCCTTCCTCCAGAAGTCCGTTCCTTGACTTTTCACCGATTATGATGGGTGATGCGAGAAATATATTTGCCAGCTGCTTCATTTCATAGGCATTCTGTTCGTTAATACTGTCAATATTTTGAAATGTCTTTAAGAGTAATATCTGCAGGTTTTTCCTCGCTACAATATCAAATGACCCCTGGTCATAAATATCAGAGGTTTTAAAACCTTGGGATATCAGTAGCTTTTTAATATTCTGCAACAGCTGGCTTCGACTTAACATGTTAAAAAAACACCTCTATAAACTATATATTATTTCAACATTAAATATATTTTAGTAGGTGATTGCGATTAAATATTTACATATTGGAATAGATGACACTGATTCTCCCGAGGGAATGTGTACAACTTATCTTGCAAGTCAGATTATTAATAGATTCAGTGACAACGGCATTGAGTTGGTGGAATTCCCAAGGCTAATAAGATTAAATCCTTTTGCCCGCCATAAAACTCGTGGAAATGGGGGTGTGGCTTTAAAAATATTAAATGACTCAAAAGCCTCTTTGGCAAGGGAGATTGTCTTAAGTGAAGTTAAAAAACTGTCCATGTTTGACTGTGACAATACAAATCCTGGTGTTGTTTTTTATCAGGGCGATATCACTCCGGCGATGGAGGAGTATGCATTCAGGGCTATTTATGAATTTATAACCATTGATGAGGCTGAAGAATTCGGCAAATCCGTCGGATGTGAAATTCACAAATTCAAAAAGGGAAGGGGGATCATCGGATCCATTGCCTCAATCAGTTTGCCTTTAACTGATTATACCTATGAACTGCTGGTATACCGTGCACCTGAAAATTTTGCAACTCCCCGTCAGATAGATTATGAATCCGTTTATGAGATGGATAAGGAGACTTTTCCAGATACCTTTGAAAATATTGACTACTCACAGAATTATATTGCAATCGAACCTAAAACCCCATGTCCGGTTTTATATGGAATCCGGTCGAATACCTGTGAAGTTCTAAAAAAGGCAAAAAGCATTGTTAAAGTCAATGAACCGATTGATGACTTCTGCATTTTCAAAACAAATCAGCATACAGACATGCATATTCAGAATGTTTCCAAAATTTCAGATATGCATCAGTTCGGATGTTATTGTATTAGAGGAGAAGTTAAAAGCAAACCTAAAATCATTGACGGAGGGCACATGTTTTTTAGCATTGGCGATGAGTCAGGTGAGATTGAATGCGGAGCGTATGAGCCGACAAAGAATTTCAGAAAAACTGTTTCCCATCTAAGACCTGGTGATATCATTAAGGTCTACGGAGGGATAGGCGAGCAGAATACTTTTAACATTGAAAAGTTTAAGGTCATTGAATTAAATGACATTGAATATAAAAATCCTGTTTGTGAATGCGGCAAAAGAATGACTTCTGCAGGTAAAAACAAGGGTTTTAAATGTAAAAACTGTGGAAGTAAAATTGAATCTGATGAAAAAATCCCGGTTAAAATTTCACGCAATCTAAAAAATGGCCAGTTTTATGAAACTCCGGTGTCTGCAAGAAGACATCTATCAAAACCACTCTGCCGTATGGATTGGGATAGGAAGAAAAATCCCGTTTGATATTTCATTCATAATCTATCCCAGTGTCAGAGGCATTGTTATTGTATTTCCGTCAGTTTCGAGGGTGTGAACTGTTTTGCATCACATGTCAAAAGTGGAGTTTCTCTCAATCGTCACAGTATTTTTGACATATGTTGGAATTGACATGGTCAAGGGATGGAATGTGTTTAAAACTCTTGGATGCCAGGTAATAATCATTGTAATGCTGGTTACTGCATCCATATATATCGGATATGCTGTTGTAGCTCGCATTGTTTTAATTAAGAATGAGGTTCTGGCATAATTTTTTTCCTATTTTGTGAAAAGTATTACTACTTTTTATTCTTATTTTGTGAACTTTTTTGATTTAAATGCTATTAATTTAAATAATATGGTTTAAAAAATAACACTATAGTATAAAAAATTTGATATATTAATCAACATTTTAGCGGAGCGGATTAAAATTCCAGATAAGAAACTAGATGGGCACGTTGAACACTTATATCGTGAAAAAACTGACAAGCGTATTTTAAAGAAAAATCCATGGAGAGACTATAAATTACATGGTACAGTGCTTGTTTTAGTAATAATTGCCGAGTTAATAGGCACTATCGAAATTCCACTCACCAAAGATGTTGCAATCACAATAATGCCCTTGATATATACAATCATTCTTGGGCTTGTCTTTTACCTGGTAAAACCGATAACATGGATTCAAAGAAAACAGGCCCGTATTGCTGAAGGGGCAATGATGCTTTTTATAGGAGTTCTAATTGCCAAACTGGCGGTATCAAGCGGTCAGTCAATTGGTTTAATTTTTGATATGGGTCCCGCTTTGATATTGCAGGAACTCGGACACCTTGCAACCATACTGGTTCTTCCGGTTGCACTTATTTTAGGATTTAAAAAAGAAGCAATCGGTATGACAAACTCCATTGGTCGTGAACCGAATGTTGCAGTTGTTGTAGATAAATTCGGATTCAACTCTCCCGAGTCAAGAGGAGTGTTTGCAATATTCATCATTGGTACAGTAATAGGAACAATATTCATAAGCTTCCTTGTAACAATGTCATTGTCATTCCTGCCTCTGCACCCTTATGCATTTGCAATGGCAAGCGGTGTTGGAAGTGCAAGTATGAATGCAGCTGCTATTGGACCGACACTTGCGGCATTTCCTGGAATGGAAACTCAAATTGAAGCATTTGCCGGATTCAGTAATCTGTTATCATTCTGTGTGGGAATATATATTGTAATATTTGTGGCACTGCCGTTAACCGAAAAGATATATGACTGGCTTGAACCTAAAATCGGAAGAAACTCAGTAATGCCTAAAAAGGAGGATGAATAAAAATGCCTGATTTAATCGATGGATCTGAAAACGTATCAGTTCACGGTATTTTCAATTGGATTTTCCTGTTGATTATATTTTCAATTATAACCGTAATAGGCAATTATCTGGGTTATCATCATCCCATGGAAGGTTCAATCGTTGGAATGGCAATACTGTCTCTAATCACGCTTGTGGGAGTATGGCTTGAAAGATACCTGCCGCTCAATGTATCTTCAATTCTATACATCAGTATAATAGGTATCGTTCTGGCGTTTCCGGGAATGCCTACATCCAATTTTGTCCTGCATTATGTTTCTCAAATTGAACTTCTGTCTATTGTAACCGTATTTTTAGCATATGTAGGTATAGGAATGGGTAAAAGCTGGGATGAATTTAAAGCATTGGGATGGAGAGCAGTTGTAATAACAGTTCTGGTTATAGCCGCAACATATTACGGAGCAGCTATTGTAGCACACATTGTCCTTGTTTTAACTGGTGTGCCTGCTGTATAATATTAATATATCCTTAATAATTTTTGGTATAAAATAACTTAATAATTTTAATACTACTTTTTACAAATATTAGAAACGGTGTTTTATGTTTTTAAAAAATATTTCTAAATTTATTTCTAACTATCGCTATGAACAGACAACAGTAGAATCAATCACTACTGTCAAGGCCGCTTTTTTAGACTTCATTGGAGTGACTTATAGGGGAATGGGTGAAGAAGCGTCTCGAATTGCATATAATACTGTTGAAGAAATATTTTCAAATAATTTTAATTCAAATTTAAAGGCATCTGTAATTGCAACCGACCTGAAAACAGATATTTTAAGTGCAGCTTTTGTAAACGGTGTTGCAGCACATGTTCTGGAGTTGGATGACGGTCACAGACGGGCTCAAATTCATTTAGGTTCGGTAATATTCCCGACTGCCCTGGCAATTGCTGAAAGTTATGATTTAAGCGGAAGGGAATTCATTGAAGGAGTTACCGTAGGTTATGAAGTGGGAATTCTTCTGGGAAAGATTGTCAATCCGGTTCACAGGAATAACGGATTTCACACAACAGGAACTGTCGGAACATTTGTTGCAGGAGCGGTAGCTTCAAAACTCCTGAAACTTGATGAAACCCAAATATTGAATGCACTTGGATTATGCGGAACTCAAGCGGCAGGTCTTTTGGAATCTGACCATGGGGGGTCAATGGGAAAAGTTCTTCATGTTGGAAAAGCAGCTTACAATGGAATACTGTCTGCGTTTCTTGCAAGAAACGGCTTTACCGGTAGCGAAACCATATTCGAGGGTGATGAAGGATTTATAAAGACAATGGTTTTTACGGGTAAGGGAGATTCAATTGAAGATTTTACTCTTGAAAACGCTTTAAAAGATGTAGGTAAGGTAAGGGTAAGAGACATTTACTTTAAAAAATATCCCTTCTGCAGACATATACACTCCTCAATCGACACTGCACTGAAACTCAAGGCAAGTATCGGAGATGAATATGACCATATTCAGAATGTGGCCGTTAAAACATATTCCGTTGCTGCCGAACACAATAATTTCAATCCGAAAAATCTGCAGGAGCTTAAACAGAGTCTTCCATATGCAGTTGCAATAGCCCTTGTCGTTGGTGAAGTCAGTGTGGATGAATTAAACCGGCTGATTGAATTCGGACTTCTGGATAATTATTCAACTGTTGATAAGGTAAACAGCATTAAAAACCTTGTAAATCATATGGTTGTACTTTCCGATGACAGATTAAATGAACTGTATCCGGATAAACGTCCGTCCAATGTAATTATTAAACTGGATGAATCCTTTAGAAAGGGAGTATTTCATAATATCACGTTTCTTCCAAAGGGAGATTTTGAAAATCCCTTCCAGCTTAGGGATCTGATTGACAAATTCAAAAGCCTAAATCCTCAATATGATATAAATAATTTAACTGTAATTGATTCGCTTGAAGATTATTCAATGAAATATGTTGTTGGAAAACTGAATGAGTAGATAAATATGGAAAATACAAAACAATTCCTTAAAAAAATTGGTATTGAAGATGTGTCAAAAGACTACATCTCTCAAAAACGTTTTAAAGATGGAGGTCAGTTCCGTTTTGAAGTTCCAGGAATCCAATCTCCAGATACTATGAAAACACTTCTCGACGAAGCAGTCAGAAATAATATTTTCATTCATCGTGTAACTCAAACAAAAGGAATAATGATGCTGGCGGATGAAGAGATTGCAGAGATGGTCAGCCTGGCAGGAAATTATGGATGTGAACTGTTCCTCTCAGTGGGTCCAAGAGCAACATATGATACCTCAGCAACTGTCAATACCAAAGAGGGAAGCAGAATAGGTTACAGATTAAGGGGTTATGACAATTTAGTTTATGCAATTGAAGATGTTAAAAGAGCATGCGGATTGGGTGTTAGGGGAATTCTTCTATATGATGAAGGACTTCTATGGGTTTTAAATCAGATGCGCAGTGAAGGTGAAATTCCCGAAAACGTTCATTTTAAACTTTCCGCTCATGCAGGCCATTCAAACCCTGCTGCGGCAAAACTTCTTGAATCCAACGGATTGGACTCTTTAAATCCGGTTCGTGATTTGCAGATTCCAATGATAGCTGCCATTAGAAACGCATGTGATATGGCACTGGACCTGCATACTGAAAATCCGAAGTCAACCGGAGGTTTCATCAGGCATTACGAAGTACCATATTTCATTAAAGTGGCATCTCCTGTTTATTTAAAAACAGGAGGTTCAGTAGCCGCAAATCATAACTGGGATACAACAGCTTCACAGGCACTAGCCCGCATGAAACAGGTCATGCTTGTAAAAAGAATGATTGATGAATATTGTCCGGATGCCATTGCTTCGCCGGACAAATCCAATGATTTGGCGGTTCCAGAGTGATTTTATGGATATTGTAGATGATATTTCCAGATGCATTATAAAAGCGTCAACCACACTCTCAGATGATAAATACCGCGCGTTAAAGCATGCAATTGAAATTGAGGATAATGATAATGCTCGATGGGCTCTGAATCAGATTTTAGAAAACTATATGGTTGCACAAAAAAGAAATTTTCCATTATGTGATGATACGGGGATTCCTCATGTGATAATCGAAATGGGTAACGAGAGACAGATAACCGGTGAGCTGATTAATCAGATTCATGAAGGCATTGCTTTGGGATTAAACAGTCTTCCGGCAAGACCCATGGCAGTTAAAGGAAACGATTTTCAAAGAATCGAACAAAGTGAAGGATTATATGATGAACCTGGAAAACTGGCTCCCGCTTCAATTTTAATCGACACGGCAAATGATGAGTCAACATATAAAAGGGATATCAAACCGGATACGTTGAATATTCATTTTTTACTTCAGGGAGGAGGTCCCGAAATCCGGGCGAAGACATTCAGGGTTTACCATCAGCGTTCATTTGAAAAAGTATTGGACACTTCATGTGAATGGCTGTTGGAATCATTGAAAATGCTCGGATGTACTCCGTCAGTTCCTTCAATCGGAATCGGCAGAACTCATTATGAATCGGCGGCACTTATGCTTAAATCAGTTGTCTACGGTAATCTTGACATTCAGAATGAATATGAAAGGGACATCACCGACAGATTGAACAGGTCAGGTATAGGTCCTTTAGGTCTTGGCGGTAAAACAACAGTTCTTGGATGTTATTTGAATATAGGAAATCAGAGAGCAAGCGGAGTTAGAATAGTGTCTGTCAGACCTTCCTGCTTTGTGGAACCGAGAGTTTCAACATTAAATTTATAACAGTTTATAAATATAATTAAATTAATAATGGTAAAGGTTTAAAAAATGCAAGAAAATAATTTTAAAGTCAATCCGAAGTCTTTAAAAACTGCCGTAACCCGTGTTGAAAAAGATAAGGTAGTAACCAGAGGTTATAATCAGAGGGATTTAATTGATAAAATCCGATTCAGTGACATGGTTTTTTTAATTTTGAAAGGCAGGCTCCCTTCCGTTCGTGAAGGTAAAATATTCAATCATGTTTTAGTCTCATTTTGTGATCATGGCGTTACTCCGCCAAGTACTCAAACGGCCAGGTTAATAACTTCTTCCGGCTCACCAATCAATTCGGCTGTTTCAGGAGCGTTATTGTCATTTGGAAACAAACATGCCGGAGCTATTGAAAAAGCAATGGAACTGTTTCAGTCAAAAATCAGCTCCGCTCATTTGATTGATGACCCGGTTATTGATAACAAGCAGATTGCCAGTCTGGCCATTGAGATTTACAATGAATATATTGTCAAGGGCAGGAAAGTGCCTGGTTTTGGTCACAGGTATCATGAGGTGGACCCGAGAGCCGATAAACTGATGGAAATAATTGTTAATCAGGGTTATGTGGGTCCGCATGTTAAACTGGTGCTGGCTCTTCAGGATCTTGTGTATAAAAAAAAGCAGATCAGACTTAATGTTGACGGTGCAAATGCGGCAATATTGTCAGATTTGGGATTTGACCCCGAATTGGGTTTAGGTGTTTTTATGATTGGAAGACTTCCTGGATTAATTGCACACTGTCATGAAGAGAGAATGGATGAAAAAGAATTCAGAAGGTTTTGCGACCTTGACGATGTCGAATATGTGGTAGGTAGATACAATGGAATTTATTGATGTTATAACAGAAAGATACAGTGTAAGAGGATACCTTGATAAAGAAGTGGAAAAAGAAAAACTGGAATATGTCTTAAAAGCAGCAACAATCGCACCGACAGGTGTGAACAATCAGCCATTTAAAGTATTTGTCATTGACACTGAAAAATATAAGGAAGAACTTTCCGAAATCTATGCGGCCAAATGGTTTGTTGAGGCTCCTTATGTTTTGTGTGTTGTAGGCATTAAGGACAAGGCATGGACAAGACCATGGGATCAGAAAAATATTGCCGACATTGATGCAACAATAGTCATGGACCATATTATTCTTGCAGCAACCGATGTGGGTCTTGGAACATGTTATATTGCAGCATTTAAGAAAAATAAAGCACATCAGTTCTTAAACCTTGATGAAAACGAAGAGGCAATATTGTTCACTCCGTTAGGTTATGGCAATGCTGAGCCTAGAGAAACTCCAAGAAAAGAATTGGATGAATTTGTAGTATATATGGATTAAAATGGTTTTATACATATTAAGTGCAGATAATTCCAAAGAGATGGATAAGATTTCGGAGGAATTGTCTCAATATAAATTTAAAACAGTTGAAAAACAGGATAATTATATTCTGATGAAAAAAAGAAGGTATGGGAACCTGCTGATTCATGCGGTCTGTCTGATAATCGCTTTGGGATTTGTAGGTATGGTGATATTTGTTAATGTGGTCTATTTCGCTTACTCCTTTATATGGGCTTCTCCAAATGTCCTGATAACAACAGAAACTGTCAGTGAGGATGGCGAATCGCTCGAGTTTAGTGATATGGATGAAATATTAAAAAAAGCCACAGTAATCATATAATCTCATCAACACTATACTCTTCTATTTTTCTTATTATTAGGGGATTGTCGCTGTTGAGGTATTCGGATTCCTCACCTATTTTTGCATTGATGAATGCTTCATCTGCATTTGGTTCCCCGAATAATCGGGTAATGTCAGATATAAAGTTATTATAGTCTTTTTGAACCGTTTCATCACTGAAACCCAGTTTTGGAAGTTCTTCCGTCCAGATGTCACTGCCGGGTGAGAACTTCTTGTCGATAACTTCATTATCTTTAATTTCCCCATCCAGTATAATTGAAAAATGATTGTTCAATATTATCCAAACTGCTCTTTCCATGGTAATAATTTGGACAAAATGATATAAATATTATGAAGTAAAGAACTTTAAATTAAGTGTTTATTATGGCAAATGTAAAATTTTTTAAATTATTGGGTGTAATGTTGGCTTTAATGTTGATTATATGGGGTATTGCTCCGTTTTTAAGACATCAGCTAATAACAAATGATATCATGGCTACTGCTATTATCTTAGTTTTAATTGCCGTTGCTTACTTAATTATTTTATTCAATCCCGGTTGGACTAAGGCGGTGTTTTTCTTTGAAGGTATTGTCATTGGCATCAGCGGATATATGTTGCTTGCTTATCCTTACAATTTGGAGTTGGCTTTTGTCGGCGTAATTATCATTTTAATAGCAATACTTGCTTATTTGCAAAAATTACCGCGGGGTATCTTGAAATGGTTTTATAGATAATTCATTTATCTTTTAATCTTTTTTTTATCAAATATTTTCATGTAAATATTATCTTTTAATTACTTTTTTTTATTCAGATTTAAATTTTACGAACTTTAAACAAAATTGAATAGTAAAAGATATATATATTGCTCAACAAAAATAAATACACCATGGTGATTAATTATGG
>CACZNW010000132.1 GCA_902782595.1 uncultured Methanobrevibacter sp.
GACTTCTAGTTGATTTTCCTTGAGAAATTGCCATTATTTCACCTAAATAAATATAATTAATAATATAATAATCGCAGTCTTCAAGTCCCTTTTCAATTAAACTGTATGCAAGAAAATAACAGTTCAATTATTGAGAGCAAAAAAGAGCCTTAAAGAATAATGATAATAAAATATTACTTTTTCATTATATATAAATGTTTTATTTTTTGGGAATTTTAAGGAAATTATTTTCTGTTTTTCGAAATAAAATCATCAACCATTCTGTCGAATTCCTCATCACTTATATTCTTGTCGGATGCTGCGTCAAGTATTTCCTGAATTTCCTCATCACTAACGCTGTCACCCAACAAATCCGTGAGCAGTTCCTTTAAATCCCCGTCATCAATGTATGCCTCTCCGTCTGATGATGCAAACTCGGAGTTTCCATTTTCATCAAGGGTATAATATGGAATTTCCTTTTTCATTATTCATCCTCGTCATCATCCGGCGGAAATTCGTAGTAGACCACACCGTACGGGTCATCGTCGAACTGCCATTCATTAGGTTCATCTGTGAAATCTTCATCATCATCCAGCATATACACCTCACCGTCTTCTTCTCCTTCAACCTGGATGACAATGTTTACGTCTTCGCCTAAAGATTCAACATCAATACCCAATTCGTCCAAATCAATTTCCAGCTCACCGTCTTCAATTGCATCTTCGGGAACTATTATAACAATTTCATCAACAGAATCAATATCAATTTTTGGATTTTCCATTGCAATTCACCGTTTTAATATATTAACGACAAAATATTTAAAAGTTTATTGAAAAAAAATAAAAAACCGGATGTAACTTAGATGTTACAATCCAGAAGATAGTTCAGATCCGGAATTCCAAAATGATTCCTGCATTTAATAGAACAGATTTTAGAATCTTCAATGCACATGTCAAAGTGCAGGCAGATCCCGTCACAGTTAATGTTGATTTTAACATCAGGACTTTCCAAAATTTCTTTGGAAATGTTTAAAACTTCAGATGCATGCGGAACAATAATGGAAGTCGGGACTTTTGCATTGTTGATTCCCAAATACACCCCATCTGAAATTCCATAATCTGCACAGTAGCCATGTTCACCGTCAACTTTACCTACAAATGTATCATTTATTTCATCATAACTTGAAATCAGTCTTTTTTTCATGTTATCAACCTCACACATACTATGTCCTCACACATATATAAACAAAGTCGGAGAGCATGTGAAAAGTAATAACAAGAATTTTTAAGCCCAATATTATAATATTAAGACAATAAAATTGCTTTAGGTTTGTAAAATTGTTTTAGAAAAATATTAAAGCAACGAGAAATAAAGACTTAATCAGGTGTCAAAATGATTGAAGAGACAAAAGAGCAAAAAGAACTTGAAGCCGAAATCAAACAGCAGGCACATGAGTTCTTAAAAGACCTCAATTCCACTCTGCCCGAAAGTATGGAACTGGAATACGAAGGATTTTACAGAAGAGGTTTCTTTGTAAGCAAAAAAAGGTATGCCGTGATTGAAAACGGAGAGATAATAGCAAAGGGACTTGAGTTAGTCAGAAGAGACTGGGCACCAATCGTTAAAAAAACTCAGGAATCCGTGCTGATGGCAATATTGAATGAAGGGGATTCAGACAAAGCCATTAAAGAAGTTAAAAAAGTCCTTAAACGAATTAAAAAAGGTGAAGTTGACAAAAAGGAACTTATCATTCACACCCAGATAACCAAACCGTTAAACCAGTACAAACAGGTGGGACCTCATGTGGTTGCCGCCAAAAAGATTGAGGAGCATGGAATCAAGGTAACACGGGGAACTATCATACAATACATTATCGTTAAGGGAAAAGGTTCAATCAGCCAGAGAGCCGTTCCTTATGATTACTGCGAAGGATATGAGTATGACAAAGACTACTACATCAACAATCAGTTGATTCCCGCCGTTGAAAGAATAATGTATTCATTCGGATATACCAAAAAAGATTTGAAGGACATGGCTGCCGGCGAAGTGCAGCAGAGTCTTGACGCCTTTTTCTAAAAATTTAAATATTTCCAAAATTAAAAATTAAATACATATGATTAACAATGATGACCGTGTTGTCTTTTTTGATATAGACGGCACATTACTCGACACTTCAGATTTTGCTGAAACCGCAAGAAAAGCAGCTATTGGACTAATGGTAGATAATGGTTTGCCACTTGATAAAGATGAGGCATACGGTGTTTTAAAAACAATCATCCGTGAGAAAGGATCAAACTACGGAAAACATTTCAACGTTTTGACACATGTTGTTTTAGGTCATGAAGACCCTATGCTTGTTGCACTTGGAATGATAACCTACCACAATGTTAAAATGGCACTCTTAAGACCGTTTCCCGAAACAATCGACACACTGATTTATCTTAAAAGTGAAGGCTATCGCCTGGCAGTTATTTCCAATGGAATAACCATCAAGCAATGGGAAAAACTTGTTAGACTCAACGTACATTCATTTTTTGATGCAGTAATCACCTCCGAAGAGGTGGGCAAAAACAAGCCGAGCAAATTAATTTATGACGTTGCACTTAGAAAAATGAACGGAAATCCTGAAAAATCAGTCATGATTGGAAATAAATTTAAAGAAGACGCATTGGGTGCAGTTAATGCGGGAATGAATGCAATTCTTATAAATTCTGATGTTACCGAAGAAGACAGGACATACATTAAAAGAGAAAAACTGGATATTACCCTTATCGACAATATCGGTGATGTGAAAACTATTTTATAATCGCCAACCCCAATAAATTTGATTTTTCACAAGAAGGAGTAATCCCTCAAAATTTAATAGATTGTCTAATGAATGGTTTAAGGTGATATTTAAACTTAAACTCCCATACATATTAATTATTCCAAATTCAATTAATTCCATATTACTCATTAATGCAATTCTTATTAAAAATCAAAAAATTCATTTAAGAGTTTAAAACTCATATTTCTTTATTTTTTCATCATTAAACATTTATATGTTGAATTAATCTTAATATATGTTTAATTTGTGCTTTTGTGCAAAGTCACACTTAAAAAATTTTCATCAGATATCCGAAATATTTTCATTATTAGGATAACTTCAAAATTTATAATTGTTAACATATAAAAC
>CACZNW010000133.1 GCA_902782595.1 uncultured Methanobrevibacter sp.
ATTTCATCTATTTACATGCAAAATAATTTAAGCCGCAACACCATTAAAATAATGCCAAGTTTAGATTGAAAAGTGAAATTAAATATGAAAAATCATATTTAATTTCTAGAGTAGTTATATGTTTTTTCAAAAATAGATAACAAATTGGTGTTTTTTTGAGGAGAGTTAAACACCAATCGTGTTTTTCGGGAAATATCTGGCAGAAGATTTCCCTGTATTAAATCAGAAAATTGTGGAAACTAATTTAATACCAATATTCATATTTTTGGAGATTGTATATTATCGACTGAATAATATGTTTTGTTAAGTGATAAATTTAGGCTTGCCTAAATATATGTCACTTGTATAAAAGTTGGTTGTCATAGTATATAAATGTTTCTAAATTTTTAGGCATACCTAAATTTTAGGAGAACATCTCTATAACATATGTTATAATAATATATGATAAACCATATATAAATGTTTTGAAATTTTTAGGTAAACAAAAATATGTAAAAATCAGAATATTATTTACTTTTAAAAACATACTAAATTTCATCACCCAATAAGAAATCAACAAGATTTAAATGTTCTATGCCTTCATGAGACATATCCACATCATCCATAGTAATCACATATTTAGGATAATTATCTGAAATATTTTTTAATGGTTTAAATTCTCTTTCAATTCTTTCTCCACTTGCCAACAAAATGATACTTGGATATAAATTGGATTTTAACTAAAAACAATGCTTAAAAGTAAATATTGTTTTCATTTAAATGAAAAGTAAATAAAAAATCAATAAATGATTTCATACTAATGAAAACGTGGAAAATGAGGTGAGCAATTAATACTTAAAAAAATGAATCAAAAAATATCAATATAGAAAGTAAAATAATTAAAAAAAATAACTTCAAATTTTAGATAAAATCTACAGAAGAGGGAACATCAAACTCATCTTCCCCCAATATAGACTTGTCTCTACATTAAACTACACTCTCTGTAGTGGGAGAGATGAAAAATTTGAAAGACAAAATTTCATAAGATATGATTCAAATTATAAGTATATTCTTCTAACTTCATCTGTTTTATCAAAATCAGAATCAAAAGAAACAATATTAGTAACATTGAATTGTCTCATAGTCTCAAGAATAGTGCAGTCACTATAATTAATACTGAAACCATATTGTTTGCAAGTATCCAATGCATTATTATAATCCTCTGTTGTTAAATAATGAATATTGTCCATGCCATATAATAAATCAATAATCATATTCCTATATTTTTCATATCTTTTCTTTTTCAATCTATTTAACATTTCCAACAATACTGTGCTGTTAATTAGTGTTTCTTCTTCACCAATATATTGAGATAAAAGTTGAGCTTTTTCATGATTTTTGGCTTTAACATTAATTAAGGATAACAGATAACATGTGTCAATGAACAACACTTTAATAACCTCTATAAGCTTTTCTTTTATCCTCAACAGGATCAAATACATCTCCATCAGGCACTATTCCTGAAAATTTTTGTAAATTATTACCTTTAGGATTATCATGTTTCAATAACATTTCAAGTTGATCTAAACTCATTACTGGTTTTTTAGGAGTAGTGTCTCTTTTGATTCCTTCGATGACATAACGGTTCAATAAATCAAATTGACTGACGCCTAATTCAGCACTTTTAATTTTTAATTGCTGCTTAACATCTTCATTAATACGGACAGTAGTAGCCATGATAAAACCTCCATAAGTAAGTATACAAATATATATAATTGTATATTAATATACTTTACTATAATTTGTTTTGAATATCAACATCCAGAAATAATCTACCTTTTCGTCTAGGAGAATGTCAAACTCCATCATAAATGACATCACGAAATTGTTTGATTTTCCATTAAATTATTAAGATCCCTTAAAATAGCCAATACAATGAAGAATATTTAGCATATCTGATTATGCATCTGCAATATATCACATCGTGTTTATAATTGACATGAAAAAAGATTCATCATGGGAAAAGTTAAATTTCTCATTGACAATGAAATATCATTTAATGAAACTTTGATATATTCATCAAAAAAGGAAAAACATTAACTATGCAGTAAAACACCAAAACAAGAACAATAAATCATTAAAAATAAAATGAGGACCTTTAAGATAAAAAAACAAAAAATACACTTAAAAACCAATAAAATGAAAATTACTAAAATCAAGGTCAAAAACCTGAAAAATGGAAAATACAAAATCACAACCACATACAAAAAGCAGAAAAAACACAACACAACAACATCAGAAAGTAAACACAACCATTTCAACCATCACCATCAAAAATTCATTAATAAATGTGAAAAATAAGCAATGAGAGTTATTTAAAAAAATAACTCCAAATTCTAGATAAAAACTACTGAAAAGGGAACATGAAACTCATTTTCCCCATATAGATACTTGTACCTACATTAATCTTCCGACACCAGTAATTTCGATACTGGCCACACCGTCGATAGCTGAAACCATTTCTTCAACAGGTTCAGATCCTCCTTCACCATCGTCGGTAATGAAACTTAAGATAATTGCTACTAAACCAAATGCAATTGGTTCTTCAGCAATTTCGTGGATTTTAGCGCCTTCAGGCATTGAACTTTCGATAGTTGCTTTGATTGCTTCTAAATCTTCTTCCGGACTGTCCGGCATAATTTTCATTGTAGTTAATACTTCACCCATTCTAATTCCTCCATTTGTATTTATGGTCCTTCAAAACCACATTCACATTTGTAACCGTGACCAAAAGTACGGCATTTTTCACATCTTGCAATTTTTGCTCCACATTCCGGGCATTCGAATTCAACGAAGGTTCCGGTTAATGGAATTTCTTGTTTACATGAAATACATTCAACTTTTTTCATTTTTATTCACCTATTATCTGTGTGTAATCGAAGTTATAATCATTTATATTACTGTCTATTAAAGACAAAACCCATTCTGGGTACTTCCCATTCACAACATAACAATTAGTCCCATACCTTAATAAAAGAGTCGGCAACATTACATCAATTGATGACTCTTGAAAAGTTAGTAATGTTTTTGCATCAATTTTACTTATGAATGTTGAACCTAGCTCTTTCGGTTCTTGGGTATATATACCATTTACATTTGTTACTATTAAAAGGTTTGCATTTAGAAGGTGTGAAACATATGCTGCAATTGAGTCTGAAGTTACATCCCAGCTGCATTCAAAGGGATTTTCTTTTCTTAAAAACTCTGAAACGACAAAAATTGGAGTTAAACCTTCATCGGATATTTGATTAATTTCATCTATTGTGTAGGCAAGTTTTGAGGATTTAACTTTATCATTTACAAGTTTGGCTATGATATCCATACACCCAATAGCCGTCCAATGGTTTGTTTCATCAGAAAACTTCATTTCATCATCATATTTGCGGATTAGGTTGGCAAATTCCCCTCCGCCCAGAATAATTACCGAATCTGTGTTTTCAAGTTTTTCTGCAAGTTCCACCGCATAATTTGGAAATAGGCTTCCTCCAATTTTTACAACCTGTTTTATGATAATAATCACAACCCTGTTTAATTAAAAATATGATTGGCCAAATTAACATTTGGACTATAAAAGTTTCAAATCCCCTGTCACTTCATCTATTATTTCATCCTCATCCGGTCCGAGTGCCAGAACTGTAACACTTGATGTAGGTATCTGGGTTCTACCTGCATCAACCACAAGATAATTTACAATGCCCTTTTCATCAGCTATTTTTTTAAGTCCAGTTAACTCCTCCAATGTCTGAACTTTTAAAACCACCTTTGCGTAAGCTTCACTTTCCCACTTTTTAATTTTATCTGCAGGTGATTTTTTATATGCTCCGATAGAACCGTGACAACATTGGGCGGCGATTTTTCCTTTGCGCATTTTTAAATCTGTCCTTACGATCATTACCTGTTTCATAATTATCACTTTTTAATTGAGAATAGAAATTTTACCTGTAAAACGAAAATTAAATTTAGTTTAAAAATGAAATTGAAAAAACTGTTTTTTAAAATAAAATGTAAAAAACTAGGAAACACACACCTAGTTTTTACCTATTTTATAATTTGAAATACACCAAGATAATAGCCGCAATGACTATGAATACTGCAACAACCAGCACTATAACAAGCGCATTGTCTCCGAAATTAAAACCTGGACTTTGAGTAACATTTGTAGTATTATGGGTTGTGTTTGTTACATTGAGATTTGTCTGATTGGTTGCATTTACCGGATTTTCAACTGAATCTGTTCCATCTGAGTAATCAGATGAACTGTATGTAGGTTGAGATGAGGAATAACTTGAACTTTGACTATATCCGGAATCCGAACCTGAATTTGAACTTGAACTAGAACTTGAACTGCTATCTGAAGAATCAGAACTACTGGAACTGTCTTGAGATGAAGTATCCGCAGATGAATCTGAAGATGAACTTTCAGATGATGAATCAGAACTGTCTGATGATGATTGGGAACCATCAGAACCACTGTCAGTTCCAGAATCTGCAAAAACAACTCCGCAAGCGGAAATCATTATAACAAATACTAAAAACAAACATAATATTTTATTGAATTTCATTTAACCACCAAAATTTTTTTATAAAAATTTACTTCTATAATTTACTTTTAAATTCATTATTTAAAACTTTTATTATAAAATTTTCAATTTAGTGAAAACTGATGTTCATTGAAAATATTTGTCTACAGCAGTTGAAAAAAAAATTTATACCAAAAAATTAAAAATATTAATTATTACAAAAAAGTGGAGATAGAATGCTTAAAAATCTTTTTAAAAATAAATATTTCATATTTGCTTTTACGTTTATTTTAGAGTTTATTTTTTACTTCTTTTTTGAGCATTTGCCTATCGGAGGAGAATATTTCATACCCGACATCGGTCTTGCACCCATTTTCGGAATAATGTTTGGTCCAGTCGGTGCTTTGGGTCAGGCCCTTGCCAGTTTAACATGGCAGATTTTGGAAGGAACAAATCCCGTTTTTGCACTTATTGATTTTGGAATAATGTTTTTCGTTTCCATACTCGCATATAAATTATGGTATTCAACATTCAAGAGAAAAGAAATCACCACTCCAAAATTCGATTCAACCTATAATCTTTTGAAATTCATAACAATAATCACAATAGTTTCGATTGTATATTGGGTGATGATTAATATTGCATTAAATGCCTCTTCCAAAATGTATGTAATATATCCCTTATATGGCAACATAACCCGAATCTCATATGTTTTAAATATGTTTAATTTTTCAATAATATTCGGCCTGGTTTTAATCAGCATTTTCAATATTAAAAAAATACCTATGCAGACTCCTGGAAAATGGTTTAATTTAATTAATATCGAATACAAATATTTTCTGCTCATCGCAGCCATATTAATAATTCATTTAATTGTTGTTATTATATTTAACACTCATAATACTATCATTTACAACGTATTTTTTGCAGTAACACTAATAACTGCAATATTATTTTATTTAAATAAATTTGAAGTGGATATTAAAATAAAAACCGATAACTACTCCATTATTGAAGAAATAATCCTGCTTTTCATGATTTTATTGTTCATAATGATGTTTCTCATATTCAATGAATTCGAATTCCTAAGTTCCCTTTTCACAAATAATCTCGACACAGCATACCTAACAACAATCGCCTTAAGTTATGGATGCTTTTTTATTATTTTACTTTGTATAATTCATATCCATTATGTAGAAAAGACAATAACCAATCCGCTTTATGAGTTAATTAATTATATAAACAGATACACCCAATATGTTCAAAGAGATGATGATTCATCCACTCTGTTAATTACCTTCAAAAAATATTTAAAAAGTAATGACGACGTGTCCCAACTGATTGATTCGTTTATTTCATTGAACAGCAACATTAAAAGTCATTTATCAAATATTGAGAAGACAACTGCTGAAAATGAAAGAATTGAAACTCAGTTTAAAATTGCAAGCAAGATTCAGTCTGGAATGATTAAAACCGATTTTGATGAATTTTCCGCCGGCAGACCATTTGAAATTTACGGATTCATGAATCACTCAAAGGAAGTTAGCGGAACATTTTATGATTACTTTGATATTGACAACGACAACATAGGTTTTGTAATAGGAAGCGTGAGTGGAAAGGGAGTTCATGCAACATTATTTATGGTAAAGACAATGTATCTGATTGAAAACCACAGCAAATTTGATGGCCGTCCAATGGAAGTTTTTAAAAATGTTAACAATCTCTCCCTCATAAGAAATGAAGAGTCATTGTCCGTCACATCATGGTTCGGCAAACTGAATTTAAAAAGCGGAAAATTGTCTTTTGTCAATGCAGGACATAATCTTCCACTGATTATGAGAAATAATGATGATTTTGAATATTTAAATTATAGTCCGGATCACGTTTTGGGAAATCGGGAAAATATTGACTACTGTCAATATGAAACCTATTTAAATCCCGGAGACATGATCTTTTTATATACTGACGGCATCATCCGAGAGAGTGAAGGGGAAAATCACATCAAATATGCATTGAATTCCAATAAAGATGAAAACATGGAAGTTATGATTAAAAATATTGAAAATACATTCTCTTTTAATGATGATGAACTGTCCGAAGACATGACAATACTGATTATAAAATATACCGGTTGTGATGATAATGAATAGGCCTGAAAAACTGTTAAAATCAAAAAAATATCTCCTAATGTTTTCAATGATTTTAACCGTTCTGACAATACTGTTTTTTAGAATTATTCTGAATGTTCAGGAGGTTAATCTGGAACTCATTATTGCTCCATCCATAAGTTTAATAGGTGGACCATATGCACTTTTAGGTTTCAGCATTGTTGAGTGCGGACATATACTCTTATCCGGTCAGGATGAAATTTTGCCAAAATTAATATCCCTTGCGATGATTATTGCTGCCAATATGCTTTTATGGAAATTATGGTATTCAGTAATGAACAGATACGGTTATGAAATACCCAATTTAGGCCGCCTATACAATATTGTTAAGTTAATCATCCTATTTTTAATATATATGATTATAACCAGAATATTATTAAAAGGACTTGAAAATGGAGGTTTATTGAAACTTCATTTACAATACAACATATATGTGATAATTCCATTAAGCATAATAATTGCATTATTTGCAATATATCTTACAAGCAAGTTTAAAATACCCGTATATACACCTAAAAAACAGATCAAACGTTTATTACCTGAAAAAGCATATTCAGCCATACTGATTGTTTCCACCATTATCGGACTTTTAAACAGATTCACAGTAACCAATTCCACATATTCACTCATATTAACAGTTTTGACCTTAATAGGCATTGTAATTTATATATTGAAACCATTTGATGAAAACATTTATAAAATAAACAAAATTAGTGAATTGAATCTATTTGATAAAATAATTGCTTCCCTACTTTTAATATTCGCCATATCAGCAGTTACATTAAATATTCCTTTGAATGTATTATTTAATTATTCATATGAAACATTATTATACAATATTTCCACTACTACCATAGAATTTTTCATCCTGTTCCTTATTCCTGTTTTGATTTATCTTTATTTTTTAGAAAGAACTATGATAAATCCTATCAATAAATTATCCCAGTTAATTTCCAGTGACATTGATTCTTTAAAGGACTATGAAAAAACAAAAAAAGTGCTGGAATCTCTAAATACTCATAACGAACTGAATTTACTGGCAAAAGC
This sequence comes from uncultured Methanobrevibacter sp., assembly GCA_902782595.1. Taxonomy (GTDB): domain Archaea; phylum Methanobacteriota; class Methanobacteria; order Methanobacteriales; family Methanobacteriaceae; genus Methanocatella. The sequence goes on from CACZNW010000133.1 coordinate 7,775, forward strand.
ACTTCTTAAAATGGAAGAAGATTTGATTAACTACAGCGGACAGTTAATAGAAGTTACCTCTCAAAAGGAAAGGTTTGAAACTGAAATTGAATTGGCACGTGACATACAGGATTCAATGATTCGAAAAGACTTTGAAGAATTCAGCAGAGATAAAAACTGTGAGATTTGGGGGCTGATGGAACCTGCCCGTGAAGTGGCAGGAGATTTCTATGATTACTTCCGGATAGATGATGATACCATAGGATTTGTAATAGGTGACGTTGCCGGGAAAGGAATTACCTCAGCACTGATAATGGTTAAAGCCATGACACTAATCCAGGATTATACCAAACATGAAAGTGACCTTACAAAGGTATTTTGCGAAGTGAACAATATTCTATGCCAGGGAAACATCGAAAATATTTTTGTAACATGCTGGCTTGCCAGGTTAAATATGAAAACCGGGAAATTAAGTTTTGTTAATGCTGGACATACTCCTCCACTGCTTAAACAGGGAAAAGGATTTGAATACTTATCTTCCGATCCGAACCTGGTTTTAGGTCTTATGGAAGATATATCCTATGATTTAAATGAACTCCAGTTAAACAATGAAGACACATTATTTTTATACACAGACGGTATCGTTGAAGCCAACAACAACTACAAGGAGTTTTACGGAGAGGAAAGATTAAACAGCACTATAAATAAACATGCCTGGGATGATTTGGAAGTCATTATAAATTCCATAAAAACCAGTGTGGATGAGTTCTGCGACAATCAGGAACGGTTTGATGACACAACCATGTTCATTGTCAAATGGAAAACAGACTAGATTCTTTTAC
>CACZNW010000134.1 GCA_902782595.1 uncultured Methanobrevibacter sp.
CCCGATGGAAGTATTAGTTCTTAAAGGCGACAAAATAGAAATTGTTGACCCTGAAGAATGTAGTTATTGTGAAGTATGTATGGACGTTTGTCCGAATGATTGTATTCAAATTGAAGATGATTTTTAAATTGTAGGTGATAAAATGGATAATGAAGAACTTTTAATAGAATTAGATAATTATTTAGCGGCTGGTTTACACATCGGTACCCAGCAAAAAACTAGTGACATGGAAAAATACATATTCAGAGTCAGATCTGACGGTTTATATGTATTGGATATTCAAAAAACTGATGAAAGAATCAGACAAATCGCAAAATTATTAGCAAAATACGATCCTGATGACATTTTAGTAGTTGCTACCCGTCAGTACGGTCAGGCTCCTGTTAAAAAATTCGGTGAATTAACCGGTGCCAAAACCATTCCTGGAAGATTCATCCCGGGTACTTTAACAAATCCTAATTATGCTAAATTCATTGAACCAAAAATTATTGTTGTAACTGACCCAAGATCAGATGCACAGGCAATTTTAGAATCCAAACAAAACGGTATTCCTGTAATCGCATTATGTGATACTGAAAACTTGCTCAGTTTTGTTGACCTAGCAGTTCCTGTAAACAACAAAGGTAGAAAAGCTATCGCTTTAGTTTACTGGTTACTTGCAAGACAAATTTTAAGGGAAAGAGGAGAAATTCCTGAAGACGGTGACTTAGATATTGATGCAACTGAATTCGAACTTAAATTTTAAGTGAGTTAGTATGTTAAGACAACCTGCAGTGGCCGGAGCATTTTATCCGGATAATCCTGAAGATTTAAAAAGACTTATTGAAAGCTGCTTTTCAGATGATTCTGGTGTCGGTTTTATGCCGGAGCTCAGTTCATTTGAGGCAAAAGATTATCCTATCCATGTTATGGTTCCTCATGCAGGTTATCAATATTCCGGTGCAATAGCCTCTCACGGCTATTGTGAAATCGTTAAAAACGGTTTTCCTGAAGTTTTTATAATTATAAGTCCCAACCACACTGGACTCGGCGGTGAAATTTCCATATTCAATGAGGGGGAGTGGATTACTCCTCTGGGCAGTGTTGAAGTAGACGGCGAATTTGCAGATGCAATCATTGACTCGTCAGACATTGCATCAGCCGATTTTATGGCTCATATCAGGGAACACAGCATAGAAGTTCAACTGCCTTTCCTCCAGTATTTTTCACAGGATTTTAAAATAGTCCCGGTTACAATGGGAAGACAGAATTTTGCCACCTCAACAGATTTGTCAAATGCTATCACTGAAGCGGCAGAAAAGTTAAACAGATCATACTGCATTATTGCAAGTACTGATTTATCCCATTTCAATAATCAGGAAAAGGCAAACAAGGTCGACGGTTTTGTCCTGGAAGATATCGAAGACATGAACGAGTTCAAACTTTTTGAGGAAGTCGTCCAGTACAACATTACGATGTGCGGTTACGGTCCTGTCATGACTGCCATTTCTGTTTCCAAAAGATGCGGAAAAGACACAGGTAGGATATTGGCTTACGGGACTAGTGGAGATGTTACAGGTGATTTAACCTCAGTTGTAGGTTATGCTTCAGGGGTTTTTAAATAAGGTGTGTTTTTCATGATTGCTAAAGCATCCGCTCCGGCGAAAACAATTTTATTCGGTGAACATTCTGTAGTTTATGGAGAGCCTGCCATAGCCGGGGCAGTTAACAAAAGAGCTTACATTACAATTAAACCATCCGAAAGCGATGCAACTATTTTTAGAGCTCCCGACATTGGCTTTGAAGCTGAATTGCTCACACCCTACAGGAAATATATTCTGCTTAAAGGAAAACCGGGAATTATTCGATATATTTTAGAGTCTCTTTATAGAGTTCACGACCATACTCCAATTGACATTACCTTAAATTCAAATGTACCTATAGGTTCAGGTCTGGGGTCATCAGCGGCGGTTACCGTAGCTATCCTTGCCGCATTATACAGATATCACAATATTCGTTTCAACAAACAGTCTCTTGCACATGACGCCCATATGGTTGAACAGGCCGTTCAGGGCGTTGCAAGTCCTCTTGATACACTTGTTTCAACTTACGGAGGTCTTGTTTACCTGTCAAGAAACAAGAAAATTGAACGTTTCAATGTTAATTTCAATGTTCCTTTCGTTGTGGGATACACCACCAAACACGGAAACACCGGTAAAATGGTGAAGGATGTCAGAAACCGCAGGGACAGAAATCCCAAAATCATCAATCCCGTAATTGCTGCAATGGGCAATTTAACCAATTACGCAAAACAGGCTATTTTAAAAAGAGATTTTGCAAAAATCGGTGAGTTAATGAATATTAATCATGGATTTTTAGATGTTTTAGGTGTTAATACATTGGAACTGTCCCGTATGGTGTATAATGCAAGGGAAGCCGGTGCAATCGGTGCAAAAACTACCGGTGCCGGCGGAGGAGGAAGCATTATCTCCCTTTGTCCGGGCAGGGTTGAAGAGGTGGCTCAGGCCATTGATCGTGATGATAATATTTTAAAAATCAGATTTACTCGAAAAGGGGTTTCTTCAAGGGTTTACAGTGATTAAATGATTATTTTAAAAATTGGCGGCAGCATATTAACAAATAAAGACTCAAAAACAAGTGAAGTCGATGCCGGCGCTCTTAAAAGAATTGCATCTGAAATTAAAGCTTCGATGGATAATTCTCCAAAACAGCTGGTCATTGTTCATGGTGCGGGGTCATTCGGACATCCTCCGGCAAAAAAACACAGAATCGGTGAGGAATTTGACAAATCCGAATATCCTCAAAAACGACTTGGTTTTTGTGAAATCCAGAACGAAGTTAAAAAACTTAACATGTCCATATGCGAAGCTTTCATCAGAGAAGGACTGCCAGTCATTGCTCTTCCGGCTTCCGGTTTCATAACCGCAACCGGAAAGAGAATAACCGAAGGCAATCTGGATTTATTTAAGAATTACTTGGCTAAGGGTTTTATTCCGGTTATCTATGGAGATGTTGTTTTGGATGATGAACTTGAATTCTGTGTAATTTCAGGCGATCAGCTAATACAGTATCTGGCTAGAAACCTCTCTCCCGACAGGGTAATTTTAGGAACCGACGTGGACGGAGTATATGATAAAAACCCGAAAACACATGATGATGCAGTATTTTTTGAAAAATTCACATCTCTTGAAGATCTCGATACTTTAGAGGGAACAACAAATGTTGACGTAACCGGAGGTATGGTTGGTAAAATCAAGGAACTTTTATATTTAGCAGATTTGGGAATTGAATCTAAAATAATAAATGCTGAAGTTGAAGACAACATTTTCAAAGTACTAGAAAACAGACAGGTTAAAGGAACAATAATTTCAAGGAGAAATTAATACATGATTTCAGATAGAAAATTAGAGCATTTATTAATTTGTGAAAATTATGATGTTGAGTTCAGGGATAAAACTACCGGATTTGAGGACATAGAGTTAATCCACAATGTTTTACCGGAAATTGACAAAAATGAAATTGATTTGTCAACTTCCGTTTTCGGTAAAAAACTGGACTCACCTTTATTCATTACAGCTATTACTGGAGGCCATCCTGCAGCCAGGGAAGTTAACAGACAACTGGCTGTAGCGGCGGAAAATCACAGAATCGGTTTGGGAGTCGGTTCTCAAAGAGCCGCATGCGAACACCCCGAGCTTGCAGATACATACAGTGTTGTTCGTGAAAATGCACCTGACTGTCTGCTTGTGGGAAACATCGGCGCACCCCAGTTAAACCTCGCTCAAAAGGCGGTTGAAATACTGGATGCTGATATTCTTGCAATTCACTTGAATCCTCTTCAGGAATCAATACAACCTGAAGGAGATTTGGATGCAAGGGGATATGCAGATTTAATCGGTAAAATCACAGACACTGTTGATATTCCTGTACTTGCAAAGGAAACAGGTTGCGGAATTTCAGCCGAATCCGCAGGGGTACTGGTTGATGCTGGAGTTGATTTTATAGATATTGAAGGTGCCGGCGGAACCAGCTGGGCGGCTGTTGAAACATACCGGGCTGAAGACAGATACCTTGGAGAAGTCTTTTGGGACTGGGGAATTCCAACTGCAATCTCCACTGCTGAAGTCGTAAACGCAGTCAATGTTCCTGTTATTTCATCAGGAGGTATTCGCACAGGTCTTGAAGCGGCCAAAGCAATTGCCCTTGGAGCAGACGCCGTTGGTATGGCACTGCCGTTTTTAAAAAATTGCGCTTCTCAGGAAGCCCTGAACAAATTTATTGATAGATTTAATGACTCACTAAGAATTGCTATGTTTTTAGTTGGAGCAAATAATATTGAAGAATTAAAACAGTCTCGTTTGGTCATCCGTGGAAAAACAAGAGAATGGTTAAACGAAAGAGGAATTAACACAAAGATTTATTCAAGGAGATAAGACATGAGCGTAGAAATTATCGCTATAGGGGGATATCAGGAAGTCGGAAAAAACATGACTGCTGTCCGCATAGATGATGATGTTATTATTTTTGATATGGGTATTCATCTGGACAGGATCAGTATGCACGAGGACACTGATATTGACAGGATGCACAGTTTGGATTTAATTGAAAGGGGAGTTATTCCGGACGATACTCTGATGAAGGATGTTGACGGTAAAGTTAAAGGAATAGTTTTCTCCCACGGTCACCTTGACCATATCGGTGCAGTTGCCAAACTGGCACACAGATATGATGCACCGTTAATTGGAACACCATATACTGCTGCTTTAATAGAAAAACAGATTAAAGGGGAACGTAAATTCAAAGTTTCCAATCCGATTAAGGTTTTAAACCCTGGAAGTAAGGTTAAACTTTCAAAAGACATTTCCCTGGAATTCGTACAGTCAACACACAGTATTCCGCAGGCAGTATTTCCGGTATTGCACACTCCGGAAGGAATTATTGTGTATGCATTGGATTTTAAATTTGACAATCACCAAAAGGTATCTCCGCCGCCTGATTATAAAAGATTAAAGGAACTGGGCAGGAAAGGAGTCCTTGCATTAATAGTGGAAACCACCAATGCCAAAAATTATGATGAAGTAAAAACTCATTCTGAAAGAATTGCAAAAAACATCCTGGAAGATGTAATGAGAGGACCTCTTCATGAAAAAACAGGTATGATTGTTACCACATTTTCATCTCACGTGGAACGTGTACAGGCTATTGCAGACATTGCCAAAAAAAGCCACAGGGAAATATTTTTCCTCGGCCGTTCAATGGAGAGATTCTGCGGTATTGCACAAAAACTGGGAATTTTAAAATTGCCGGGTAATGCCAGTATTTACGGATCTCCAAAGGCAGTCAACCGGGCATTAATGAAGGCAAATGACGACCGTGCAAATTACCTGCTTGTAACAACAGGTCACCAGGGAGAACCTGACGCACTGCTTCCAAGAATTGCAAACGATAAAACTCCATTCAACATTAAAAAGGGAGATAATGTAATTATATCAGCACCTATCATTCCAAATCCGACCAATGCGGCTAACAGACACATTATGGAAAGAAGACTGAAAGTAAAAGGTGCCAGAATATATCCTAATGCTCACGTTTCCGGACACGCCGGTAGGGAAGACCACAGGGAATTCTTACGCATGTTAAAACCACAGCATATCATTCCGGCACACGGAGACCTGTCAATGCTTGCAGCTTATGCAGAACTTGCTGAAGAGGAAGGTTACAGAATAGGATATGATATTCATATATTAAGAAATGCACAGGCACAGGTTTTTAGAACTTAAGGAGGGAAATTTATGAGTGATGTAAAAGAAGTACTCGGAAATTATTCACAGGACATTACAAAAACAATCGAAGAGGAATTATCCACTATTACACCGGATAAGTTATCTGAGGCATCAGTATATTTAACTCGTGCTGGCGGAAAAATGCTGAGGCCAGCTTTAACGTTAATCGCAGCCGAAGCTGTTGGTGGAAAACGCGAATCTGCTCTTAAAGCAGGTGCGGCCATTGAATTAATCCATACATTTTCACTGATTCATGATGATATTATGGACCAGGACGACATGAGAAGGGGAATGCCTTCCGTTCATAAGGTCTGGGGAGATGACGTGGCTATTCTTGCCGGAGACACATTATTCTCAAAGGCATTTGAGATAATCATATGCTCTGAAGGAACCAGCTCAGATCAGAATAATAAAGCTTTAGCCACAGTTGCCGATGCATGTGTTAAAATCTGTGAAGGTCAGGCACTGGACATGGGCTTTGAGGAAAGATTCGATGTCACAGAAGACGAATACATGGAAATGATTTTCAAAAAAACAGGTGCATTAATCGCAGCAGCCACAAAAGCCGGAGCAGTTATGGGTGGAGCAGATGATGAAGTGGTTGATGCAATGTATGAATACGGCCGTTTAATAGGTCTTGCATTCCAAATTCAGGATGATTATCTTGACCTGGCTTCTGATGAGGAAACCCTGGGCAAACCAATCGGTTCAGACATCGGTAAAGGTAAAATGACAATCATTGCAATTAAAGGTCTTGCCGCTGACGATTCCGGAAGACTGCTTGAAATCTTAAAAGCTGAAAACAATTCTCCGGATGAGATAGATGAAGCGATTGAAATTTTAACAAATTGTGGTGCCATTGAATATGCTCACAATTTAGCACAAGAATCTGTAGTTAAAGCAAAAGAAGTACTCGAAATATTAGATGACTCTTCATCTAAACAGATACTTTGTGACATTGCAGATTTCGTACTTGAGAGAAATGCATAAATTCTCTCAATTTTTTACTATTTTTCAAAAAAAGTTAAAAAAGAAGTTTGAATCAAACTACTTTTCTTAGCAATACACTGGTATTGTTGGAATTTCCTATCGGAAGTAACATTACCTCTTTATGGAATCCTCTAAGGATTGTATCAGTTAGGGGAGCATAAAGGATAGCTCTCATACCGCTGTATGTTCTTACAAGAACGGGTGTTTTTTCATCCACGATTTCCCAGACGTTGGAAAATACCCTTTCCTTTGGTTCGGCAAATGCAGCCACCATCAGTATGTCATAATCAATTTCTTTAAGCAGTGTTTCATCCCCGACAAGTATTTCGATACCGTCATCGAGACCTAATTTTTTAATAACTTCTCTGGACAGTTCGGCCACGTCCTCCTGAATTTCAATGCCTATGCATTTACAGCCGAATTTTTGTCTGAATAAAATCAATGTCAATGGTAAAGGTCCGCTTCCTACAAAAACAAAGGTCTTATCATCATGCCAGTGTGCCAGTTTGGATTCATTGGTAAGCAGGCCATGATATCTTTCATAGAAATGAAATGTATCAAGGGTTGCATGAGGATCATCTGAACTGATTATTTCCATTGCATTGTTGGTTTCCAGTCTTGCACCGATATAGAGATAGAATTTTCTAATCAGTTTCAGTGCATTGTTCATTTTTTTGTCATCCAAAATGTGTTTTGCTGAATCGAAATCTATTGTTTCGTCATGTGCAATAACTTCTATTTCATCTAACAGTCTGGTTATCTCATCCAAATCAACATCATTTAAGGAAGACAAATCGTCTAAAGAATCAATACCGTAATTTTCCAGTTTTGAAGCAATTTCTTCTATTTTTGGCCAATATTTCCAGCAACTCATAGTTAATCACTATAAGATATATATTGTGCTGCTGGTAAATAAGCTTTTAATATTTTTCAATCTAGAATTAACTGCAATGTGTGATTTAAAAAGAGAGGGGGAGTATGATTTTTACGCACAATATGTCTGATTTTCAATGATTCCGGATTGCTCCGGAATCATTTTTCAGGTATTAATACAGTTTTTTTTTGTTTATCGAAATTTCTATATTTTAAGTAACAGGTTTTCAAGGAAGTGAGATTTTTGAATGATTCAGAGAAAAATACTATATAGAAATTTCGCCTGATAATACTAGGTATTATCTCTATTAACTATTGTTTTAATCGTATATATGTTTTTGCTTTCATTTAATATCAATTTTACAAATTCAAAGCAATTTTTTAAGGTTAAATCAATTTTTTAAACTTAAATCAATATTTTAAAGTCAAAGCAATTTTTCAAAGTGACGGCAATAATTATTTTAGTTGGTACGACAAATGGATAAACCATGAATGGAATTATTGGTGCAGTTTGCGGTGATGTCATAGGCTCTGTATATGAGCACTATCCAATCAAAACAAAAGATTTTGACCTGTTCAGTGAATATTCACGATTCACGGACGATACTGTAATGACATTGGCTGTTGCAAAATGGTTATGTGAAGATGGGACTTCAAAAGAGGTCCTCATAAGAAATCTGAAATATTTCGGAAACAAATATCCGAATGCCGGTTACGGAAGAAGTTTCTACAACTGGTTGAATCAGGAATCTCCCGAACCCTACGGCAGTTGGGCAAACGGATCTGCAATGAGGGTTTCACCCTGTGCATGGGTTGCGGATTCCCTTGAGGAAGCACGTGTCCTGGCTGAAATGTCAGCTGATGTTACTCATAATCATCCGGATGCAATAACCGGTGCACTTGCAACCTGCGACGCAATATATCTTGCCCGAAACGGTGCGGATAAGGATGAAATCAGAGAGCATGTTGAGATGAATTACGATTATGACCTTTCGTTATCATTGGATGAAATCCGGCCGGTGTATGAATTTGACATATCTTGCAAAGGCAGTGTTCCCGAGTCAATAATCTGTTTTTTAGAATCAGATGACTTTGAAGATGCCGTTCGAAATGCAGTTTCTCTCGGAGGCGATGCAGATACTCAGGCAGCTATTGCGGGAAGTATTGCATCAGCATATTGGGATGTGCCCGATGAAATCTGCTCAGAAGCGGTTTGTCTCTTGGATGAATTTCTTTTCAATGTCCTGATTGATTTTGAAGACAGATTCATGGAACCATATATTTAAGTAGTTTAAAACAATACATATTAACTTGGATGTGAATTAATGAGAAATAGGACAATTTTTGGTTTTATTATTTTTTTAACATTATTTTTATCTGTTTCCGCAATATCTGCAAGTGAAAATGTAACATGTGATAATTTGACGTCATCTTATGATTCAAATGATTTACTGACATCGGATGATACTTATGGGACCGGAGACATTAACAAATCTGCAACAAAGATTTCCGCTAATGATAAAGTGTCATATGTTGATTATAAGGATTCTTTTACAGTTAAATTATCCTCCAATGGTGCTGATTTAGTCAACAAATCTGTAATTATAAGTTTAAACCATGTTAATTATAATAAAATAACAGATTCAAAAGGACAGGCAACCATAGATTTCAAACTTAAAACAGGAACATACACTGTTGGTTATTATTTTGCGGGTGATGAAAACTACACTTCATCCTGGGGAAATTCAATTTTTACCGTGAAATCCGATTTGAAAACTTCATTAAAACTAATTGACAAGACTCAAAATCATTGTGAAGGAGTGAAATCTGTTTTTCACTTAAATCTGGTTGATGTCTACGGCAATGGCATTTCAGGTAAAACAGTTAAAATAAATGTCGGCGGTAAAACTTACAGTGCAAAAACCAATTCAAAAGGTAATGCAGTATTTTATATATCTCTTAAAAAAGGGACAAATGATATGAGCTATTATTTTTCCGAAACCGGAAAATATGTGGATTCGTCTGGCATCTCCAGGGTTGTTGTTAAATCCAAACTGTCAAAGGGAAATGGTTATTGGGTTAACCAGTGGGATATGAAAAAGGTCAACCTTAAAAAACTTTCCAAACTTGGAACAAAGCATATTTTCCTGCTGCACACTGCTTTTCAGATGTACGGAAAATCATCTGTGCTGAAATGGATTAAAAAAGCACATTCTTATGGAATGCAGGTTCACCTGTGGGTATCAGTATTCTTTAATAACGGCAAATTCATTACTCCCTGCAGTAAAAAAGGTGTTTATAACTATAAACAGATGAATAAGGTAATTAAAAAAGTAAAATACTATGCGGGGTTAAAGGAAGTTGATGGAATACACTTTGATTATATCAGATTCCCAGGCAATGCTTACAAGTATAAAAATGCAGTCAAGGCGGTTAATTACTTCACTGAAAAGGCTTCCAAAGCCGTTAGGGATGTTAGGCCGGGAATAATTGTATCTGCAGCCGTAATGCCCGAGCCAAGTTCCATGAAACATTACTATGCTCAGGATATCAAAACAATGTCCAAGCATTTGGATGTGATTGCCCCTATGATTTATAAGGGAAATTATCATGCAACCTCAAAATGGATTAAAAAGACTACCCGAACTTTTATAAAAATGTCCAACGGTGCTCAAATATGGTCCGGTCTGCAGACTTATAAATCAGATTCCAATATTAAAAAACTATCATATAAAACACTGTTTAAAGATGCAAAGGCCGCCAAAAGTGGCGGAGCGGCAGGTGTTGTTTTATTCAGATGGGGACTGTCTGCCTTGTTGAACTTCAATAAACTGTACCATTAATAGTGATATTGGGGGTTTCAAAAAAACTGTGGGACTATAACAGTAATTTGGAAAAGATTAAATCGATTATGCAGGACTGTCGGCATAAATTTGTGATTTCTTCTTTGACGCATATTGGTAACTTCTGTTGAGGTTTTTGTTATAATCAATTCTTTCCCAATTTCTTCTGAATCCTCTTTCTTTTTCTTTTTTTATTTTTTTTCTAATTTTTGGATTTTTAATTTACATGTTGCCTATTTGTTTTTTTTTGAGACACATCCAAGATAATTACCAGTTGCCAGTCACATAAAAGAGTGAAAATCAGATTTGGTTGTTTTCATTCATTTTCCTTTTATTTTTCTTCAGCTGATTCATGAACCGTTCATCATAGTTTCTTGCAACATCCTCGTACTTGTTCCATATTCCTATTGCTGTTTCGGGAATTACATTGCGTTTGTCTTCGCTGAACTTGGTATAGGTGTGCATCATCTCACGGGAATCGCTAATCAGCACCTTTACAAATGGAATGTCTGCCTTTTGAATATTGATTCCGACATCTTCAAACATTTCAATGATGTTTATCCTTTCATCGTTAATGTAGCAGGTCGGTGAAGCCAAAATATTAACTTTAATGCTACGTTTTCTTTTGAATGCTTTAATGAGTGCCTCTCCTTCGCCTTCAAATAGAAATCCTATTCTCATATTGACAGAGGTTTTTGATCTTTCTATGATTTCGACTTCCTGTGCGATAATCTTTTCAACTCCGTATATTCTCCATATCGGAGCCTGTACCTGATTTATTCCGTTTTCATAGGTGTATGTTAGTCTTGATATTGTATCATCGATTTGGTCATTGATTCTGTCCTTTTCACGATTCAGCACCTCTACAGGTGATATCACATTATATGTCTGGGGTCTTCCGTTTTTGACTTCGATGAAATTCTTCTTCGCCAGTCCCTTCAAAACATCATATATTTTGCTTCGGGGGATGTTTGATTTTTCGGATATTTCAACTGCAGGTGCCGAGATTAATGAGGCAAGCGTTGCATATGCCTGTGCCTCATACATTGTCAGACCCATTCCCTTCAATACAGATATATTTTCATCCATAATTACTGGTCTGTTTAAAATATTATATAAAAGTTACTTTTAACCCTTGTTAAGTGACAAAATCTTTATATATGCACTGATGATATACTATGATTAACGATTGAAACGAGGTTATTATTATGACAGAAGGATTAGATATGTTTTGTTATCAGTGTTCCCAGACAGCCAGGGGAACAGGATGTACAGTAAGTGGAGTTTGCGGTAAAAAACCAACAGTTGCAAGACTGCAGGACAACCTGATTTTCACCATGAAGGGAATCAGCGCATACAACTACAATGCAAATGTCCTGGGAAAATACGGCCCTGAAATCGATGCGTTTTTAACCAAAGGATTATACACCACCCTGACCAACGTCAACTTTGACGTTGAGGATCTTGTGGGACTTGCTCTTGAAGCCGGTGAAAAAAGCGTTGATGTAATGAGACTTCTTAAGAATGCACACATCGAAGCATACGGCGAACCTCAGCCTGTTGAAGTAAAAGTCGGAGCGCAGGAAGGTCCGGCAATTATCGTAACTGGCCATGACCTGAAGGCACTGGAAGAACTGTTAAAACAGGTTGAAGGAACCGACATCAAGGTTTACACCCACTCCGAAATGCTTCCCGCTCACGGATACCCTGGTCTTAACAAATACGAAAACCTTGCCGGACAGTTGGGTGGAGCATGGCACGACCAAAGAACAGTCTTTAAAAAATACAATGCAGCTATTGTCGGGACAAGCAACTGTGTTCTTCCGGCACTTGACGCCTATAAGGAAAGAATGTTTACAATGGACGTTGCAAAACTTGAAGGTGTAAAAACAGTGGAGAATTATGATTTTTCACAGGTTATTGAATGTGCAAAGTCCCTTGGAGGCCTTGAAGCCGAAGAACTGACCACCATTACAACAGGATGGAGCGCAGGTGCAATCATAGAGCACGCAGATAAAATCAAGGAACTTGTACTGGACGGTAAAATCAAAAGATTCTTCGTTGTTGGAGGATGTGACAAGGCGGCAAAACACAACGACTACTACAGGGAATTCGTAGCCAACCTTCCCGAAGACACAGTTATCCTAACCCTTGCATGCGGCAAATATAAATTCAATGACCTTGACCTTGGAGATATTGAAGGAATTCCAAGACTTCTTGATGTAGGTCAGTGCAATGACACAATTGTTGCAGTTGACGTTGCACTGGCATTGTCTGAATTATTCGACCTTCCGCTAAACGAACTGCCTTTAACAATAGTTTTAAGCTGGATGGAACAGAAAGCCGCAGCGGTTCTCTGGGCTTTACTCTACCTTGGAAAAACAGACATGTGGATCGGACCGGTACTTCCTGCATGGGCAAATGAGGACATTTTAAATGTTCTGGTTGAAAACTACAACCTTACTCCAACAACCGGAGATGCAATCGCTGATATCAAAACAATAATGGGGGAATAGATTATGGGTGAGGACATTAAAGCAAAAGCTTTGGATGTCCAGTCATTGGTGGATTATCAGGACGACAGCATAATCAGCCGTGAAGTAATCAAAAAAGAGCTTGGAACAGTAACATTCTTTGCATTTGACAAGGGACAGGGACTGTCTGAACACTCAGCTCCATTTGATGCAATGGTTCAGATTATAGATGGTGAAGCCGAAATCACAATTTCGGGTGTAAAACACACTGTTAAAAAAGGCGAAATCATTATAATGCCTGCAAATGAACCTCATGCGCTTCAGGCCGAAAACAGTCCTTATAAAATGATTTTAACCATGATAAAATCTTAGTAATAGGGTAATGTAGTTTAAGTTTGTCTTATATTAAAAGACAACCTTTATCATATTTATTTTCAGC
>CACZNW010000135.1 GCA_902782595.1 uncultured Methanobrevibacter sp.
CAATAAATTTTACTTTCAAATGCAAACTTCAGGGGATATTTCAATGAAATTTAAATATTGTATAATGATACTGTTGCTTGCATGTTTTATCTGCGGAAGTGCATATGCAAGTGATATAAATGACACGGATGTATCTTCACAGGATACAGACCAGACAATAAATGTAGAAGGCCTGCCGGTTGAAACTGAAGATTGTGATGTTGACAGTGTTGTTTTACAAAACAGTACTGATGTACTTTCAGATGAAGGTGATGGCGGATTGGGTGAAAGGATTATATGGTTTGACTCTTCATCACATGGAGACGGTGACGGTTCGGCTGAAAATCCTTATAGTGTTTTCAAAGAAAAGAATATTGCCGATAATTCCATTTTATATTTTGCAAAAGGGGAATACTTCTTTACTTTTTCCGATGATTATGACAGGGATGTTGTAGTGTTTAACAATGTCAGAATCGTGGGAGAGGACAGTGAAAATACCGTCATCGATTTTTACAATACTCAAATAACCACTTTATCTTTAAAAGGGAATTCCTCAGTTTCACATATTAAATTAAACACTTTTTGTTTTGACGGGGATGAACTGGAGTTTTATGATGTTGTTGTTAATGCCAGTAAAGCCAGCGGAACTTCTTATTTCTATTATTCAAAATTCATCGGAGGAAAAGGATTATATTATAATGATTATGGAGGAGCCATTTATTCCTCCGATAATGAAACATCAATTGGAATATATCACTGCTCATTTATTAATAACACTGAGGAATTGGGTGGTGCTATAAGTATGAACGGAGGATTGCTGGTGATTAATAACTGTTCATTTGTCAATAATAAGGCCGGATATGGCGGTGTTATTTATATGAGTAACAATGGAGCATTATATATTGATAACTGCTCCTTCATTAATAATACGGCTAATTTTTATGGCGGCGCTGTAGTCTGTGAAAACATTTACTATCTTGAGATTACTGACACTAATTTTGAAGACAACACAGCCATGAATAATGCCGGAGGAGCACTGTATATTGCCAATTCATATTACGGTCGTCTCGAGAATATTAACATTACAAATTCCCGTGCATTAATGGGTGGTGCGGTTACCTGTCTAAACTCAAATATCCGGATATCCGGAAGTAATTTCAGAAAAAATAACTGTATTTATTATGGAGGAGCATTATACTCAAGATTGGGCACTATTAAAATAACTGATTGTGCTTTTATCAATAACATGGCTTTAAACGGAGGAGGATTATTCGTAGTTGATGCGGACGACTGTAATGTTGAATCCCGTTTCACCAACAATTCGGCTCTTGTCGGAGGAGCAATATATTCATTTAAATCATATACTCAATTCGACAATGAATACTTCGAAAACTCCGCTCTTGAAGGTGGTGATGAGTATAACAGGGATACATTTAACTTAACGTTCTATAATGGGGGAGATTATCAGGTATTTAAATATAATCCGAGTGAATACACCACCTTGCCGGAATATTATAATCTATGCGACTATGGATGGGTGTCTCCGGTTAAAGACCAGATAAACAACGGCAATTGCTGGGCATTCACCGCATTTGCGGTTCTCGAATCCAGTATTTTAAAGGCATCAAATAATACGGTTTTATATGATTTTTCCGAAGAAAACATGAAAAACCTAATGGCATTGTTTTCAGATTACGGACTTGATGTTGAAACCAATCAGGGAGGTTCAATGGATATGGCAGTCGGATATCTTGTAGACTGGTTGGGTCCGGTCATGGAGAAAGATGACTTATACGGTTTCAATACTCTGATATCTCCGCTTTTAAAAAGTATTTTCCAGGTTCAAAATGTGGTATTCCTAAAAAGAGCTGATTTCACCGACAATGACATGATCAAGGATGCAATATTAAAATATGGTGCTGTCGGATCCAACATGTTTTATGATGATTATTATTTAAATAATGAAAACTACGCTTATTACTGCTTTGATGATTACCTGCAGGGAAATCACGCCATTACCATCGTCGGATGGAATGATACATACTCAAAGGACAACTTTATAGGTGATGTTCCGGGTAATGGCGCATGGATTGTAAAAAACAGCTGGGGCCCAGACTGGGGAGCGGACGGCTACTTCTACGTGTCATATTATGATAGAATGTTTGCTCCGATAGGTAAAGACGAATCAGCATACGCAATTTTACTTAATGACACTATCAGATACGATAAAATTTACCAGTATGACATATGTAAAAGAGGCTTCAGCGGTTATGTGGAAACCGAAACCCTTACATTTTATAATATCTTCAAAATTGAAAGCGATGAATACCTTGCTGCGGTTTCAACATATTTCGATGACAAATACGGTTATAGGGTTGAAATCTATGTAAACGACAATCTCAAAGCCACTAGGGAAGGTTTTGTGAATGCAGGCTATTATACAATTCCCTTAAATGACTACGTAGCTCTGACAAAAGGAGATAAACTAAAGGTCTCATTCACCATAACCAATCTTAACGGGGATATTGCGGGATATGCCTTTGCATCCAATAGCGCTCAGTGCAGAAACAATATCATAGAACCCGGAAACTCAATGGTGGTTGTAATTAACAATGGTGTTGACTTGTCAGACAGTAACTGTGTGGCATGCATTAAGGCTTTCACATTAAAAGCCCTTCCGGTAACATTAAACCTTTCGGATATGGAATTTTTATATAATGAATCCGGCAGCATTACTGTTGACACTGAAGCTTCCGGAGTCATTGCCGAAATAATCAGTCATCCGGAAGCCTCAGTCATCGTCAACGGAAAAACCATAACCGTAAGCGGTCTGGATGTTGGCAGCTACACTTTATCCGTCACAACAAATGACACAGGATATAAAATCATAACCTCAACAGCAAACGTAGCGGTCAACAAATGTGATTCTGTTCTGGAAGTTCCGGATTCTTTTAATTTCAGTTTCGATGATTCATACACTCTCAGTGTTGACTATACCGGTGCTGTCA
Organism: uncultured Methanobrevibacter sp.; assembly: GCA_902782595.1. GTDB lineage: Archaea > Methanobacteriota > Methanobacteria > Methanobacteriales > Methanobacteriaceae > Methanocatella. The sequence continues at coordinate 2,988 of CACZNW010000135.1, forward strand.
ATGTCACAGCATCTGTTTTGGGAAATGCCGGCAGCGTCACAGTTGGAAATAAGGAGGTTACCGTTTCCGGATTGCCGAGGATAGGTGATTATAGCTTAAACATCACAACAGTTGCAGATGATAATCACAACAGTGTTTCAAAAACCGTCAGATTCACTGTCAGCAAGTCAGATTCAGTTTTAAATGATATTGATTCATTCGAATTTGTTTATGGCGAATCCTATACTTTAAATGTTGATTATGCCGGTGCTGTCAATGTCACAGCATCTGTTTTGGGAAATACCGGAAAGGTGGTTGTTGGAAATAAAACCGTTACCGTTTCCGGGATGGCTGCGGGAAAGCATACCTTAAATGTCACTGCCGTTGCCGATTCAAATCACAACAGTGTTTCTAAAACAGTTAATTTCACAGTCACAAAAAGAGAAACTCCGCTGGTTATTTTAAATTCCAATCAGATTCCGGTTTCCTCAGTTACATACGGTTTTGGTCAGTGCAGTCCTAAACTTGGTGTTTACACATCAGAAGTGACTGTCATGGATGATAACAGTCCCGTACCGCCATATCAGAGATTTGTTAATTATAAAATCCTTTTTGACGGTTCAGCCGACAACGTTATTTTATCTGACAACGGCTATTTCTATGTGAAGAATTTAACTGTCGGAACTTATGACCTCTACGTTGAGATAACTGACGATAACCGTAAAGGAAATGCCACTTTTAAAATCACAGTCGAAAAGGGAACTGCCTCTTTGGAAATCCCTGCCGTTACAATCGCTTATGGGGAATCCGGTTCAAGCACTGCAGTCACTGTTGGGTCCGGAGTAACTCTCCTTTCCCGTGAATATGCAGATTATATACTCATTGACACTAAGACGGTTACAGTTTTACCGGGTCTTGATGCAGGAGTGCATACAATCTCTTTTGCTGTTGATGATACAAACTGGCAGTCCGATTCATCACAGCTTGTTGTCAACGTCACTAAAGCAGATTCAACCTTAAAGGACATGGATTTCTTTGAGTTTGCCTACGGCGATTCATATAATCTGGAAGTTGACTATACTGGTGCAGTTAATGTCACAGCCTGTGTCATAGGCCATGAAGCCGGTGTTTCTGTGGGAAATAATGTTATCAGTGTTTTTGGATTGCCTGCAGGCAATTATACTTTAAACGTCACTACAGTTGCAGATGCCAATCACAACAGCATCTTTAAAACCGTTGACTTTACCGTTAACAAAAGAGAAACTCCGCTGGTAATTCTCGACAATAACCAAAATCCGATATCTTCTGTAAGTTACGGTCAGGATAGGTGCAGCCCTCAGCTGGGCGTTTACACATCAGATCTTGTTTTGCATGACGATGTTCATGGAGGGTATCTCAAATTCACTGATTATGATATTTCATTTGACGGTTTGAGTGAAAACGTTATCAGAAATAATGATGGCAGTTTCTATCTCAAAAATCTGACTGCCGCAACCTATACTCTGCATGTTGAGATAAATGATGTCAACCGCCGGGGCAGCGGGAATTTTAATATCATAATCAACAGGGGAATTGCATCTCTTGAAATCCCTGAAATCACAGTCACCTATGGAAAATCAGGTTCAAGCACCGCAGATACCGTTGCATCATCCATCAAATTGGATTCCGCCGAATACAGTAATTATATAAACATTGAAGGTAAGCTAATTACAGTTTCACCTGGTCTTGATGTGGGAGTGCATAAAATCCGCTTCACAGTTGACGATACCAACTGGCAGTCAGCAGCGCCATCAGAATTCACAGTCAATGTCGTTAAAGCGGATTCGGTTCTCGATGATATCGAACCGTTTGAATTCAACTACACGGCTTCAGGAACAGTTAAAGTTACCTGTATTAATGCAACAGGAGTCAGTGCATATGTTGACGGTCATGATGAAGCTTCTGTAAATGTCAGGAACAATACAATCACGGTTTCAAATCTAAACGCCGGAAGCTATATTCTAAACGTCTCTACAATAACGGACAATAATCACAAAAGCGTTTCTAAAACTGTCGGATTTACCGTAAACAGAATCAACCCTGATTTGCACGTAACGGTAACATGCAACAATACAGAACTGGAAATCAAATCCAATTATGACGGAAGTTACTCATCAAACGTCACATCCGATTTCACCATTGTCAACGGAGTTGCCAATGTTCCGATTTATTTAAATCCAGGTGATTATATAGCTAATATACAGTTTAAAGGAAACACAAACTACAATCCTATGTCTCAGCTTGCCGGTTTTAAAGTCAAATCAGACATCTCACCCGATATTGACATTCCAGAAATAACTCCCGGAAAATCAAGTTCATTCCCGATTATTGTAGGAAAAGGAGCCAGTGGAACTGTCAGTTTAATAGTGGACGGTAAAATCGTCACCGTCAATCCTCTTGTGGACGGCTCAGCTGCCATTGACATTCCTCAGTTAACTGCCGGAGAGCACACAATCTCAATTCAGTATTCCGGTGACAGCAGTTACAACAGTTTCAGCTATACCAGACAGGTCACTGTCACAAGCCATGCAAAAATCACCGCCAGTGACATGACCTCTTTCTATCTTGACGGATCCGCTTTCAGCGTCCGTATTTTCGGTGATGACGGAAATCCACTGGCAGGTTCAGGGGTAACGTTCAGGGTTGCAGGCAAATCTTTCGGAGCTGTAACCGACAGTGCGGGTTATGCCAGATTCACTCCGGACCAGGTTCCGGGTACATATTCGGTTTCATGTGAAGCCGGAGGTTTAAGTTTAACCAGAAAGCTCACGGTAAAACCGGTCATCAGTGCCAAGGCAACAACCACTGTCAAGAAATCCAAAAAGGTCACCAAGATTAAAATCACTTTAAAGGATCAGTCAGCCTATAAAAACAAGCCGCTGACCGTCAAGTTCAACTCCAAGAAATACAATATAAAAACCAACGCCAAAGGTGTGGCAGTATTTAAGGTGACCAAGAAGATGGTCAAGAAATTCAGGAAGGGTAAAAAGGTTAAATATACAATAACCTATGTAAAATCCTCTCTTGTAAGATATGTCAAAATCAAATAGGTCTTACCATGGGGGAATAAATCACATTCCCCTTGCAATTTTTCTTTTTTCATATATATTCCATACTTTTTTAACCGAACCCGTAACTCCAACATAATTTAATTAATTAACCAAACAGTTATCTGATGATAATATAGAATAACTATCATAATTATCAACAGTAATTTTAATATTTCTCACGCTTAATCTTCACCCGCAAACGGGTAACTGATGAGGCAACAAAAACTTTTTAATCATAGAATGATATAATATTATTGTTATGGAAATTTTGATTTCCAGATAAAAATTGATATTAAAGGAGTTAATATATGACTTGTAGTATTTTAGTTGGAGGAGCATGGGGAGATGAAGGTAAAGGAAAATGTATCACCTACCTTTGCGACACCGATAAACCAAATATAATCGCCCGTGCAGGTGTTGGACCAAACGCAGGGCACTCCGTTGAATTCAACGGTGAAAAATATGGTTTAAGATTAACCCCATCAGGATTTGTACATACCGGAGCCAAACTCATGATAGGAGCGGGTGTGCTGGTAAATCCTGATGTATTATTCAGTGAATTTGAAAACTTGAAAAAATATAATATAAAAGAGAGAATGTGCATAGACCCGAGATGTGCAATCATTACCGAAGACCACATGAACCGGGACAAATCATCAGAGTATCTCTCAAAAAAGATAGGCAGTACAGGTTCAGGCTGCGGACCTGCAAATTCAGACCGCGTAATGAGAACAATCGGCCTTGCAAAAGACACTCCGGAACTTGAAGAATACCTCACCGACGTGTCCCTTGAAATAAATGAAGCTATTGACAATGGTGAAGAAGTGTTCATCGAAGGATCACAGGGTTTCGCTCTATCCCTTTACTATGGAACCTATCCGTACGTAACAAGCAAAGACACAACCGCATCAACATTCGCCGCTGATGTGGGGGTCGGACCAACTAAAGTAGATGAAGTCATCAATGTATTCAAGGCATATATCTCCCGTGTCGGCGAAGGACCGTTTCCGACCGAAATGACACAGGAGGAAGCGGAAAGTAAAGGTCTTGAAGAATACGGCGTTGTAACCGGAAGACGCAGAAGAATCGGATACTTTGACATGGAACTTGCAAAGGAATCATGCAGAATAAACGGAGCAACCCAGATTGCACTGACATGTGTTGACAGACTCTTCGACTGTGCCCGTGTTCAGGACTATGATTTACTGTCTGCTGAAACCAAGGCTTTCATTGAAGACATACAGACAGAAACCGGTGTGCCGGTAACAATCATATCTACCGGACCGGATTTAAAAGACACTATTGATTTAAGAAAAGAATTGTTATAATTTCTTTTCACAAACCTTTTTTTTTTAAAATTGCGCTTAAAATATTTCCTCGAGGCAAATATCAAATCCTCAGTATTGCATCACCGAAAATGTCTTCCCGTACTGTTTTTTTTAAAATTTGTGCTATACAATGATTAAGTTGAAATATTATTTAAAATATAAATAATATTAGGAGGTTTTCTATGAACAATAAACATGTGTTTTTGTGTTGTTTGGGTATTGTAATTGTATTTTTGGGTTACTTTGTCACATCCTATTATCTTCTTCCGATATTTGAAAGTGACCATCTTCCCGAAGCCGATAAAATCATTGAATACACAGGAGATTTTGGTCGATGGGATGATGACGGCATAGTATTCTATTATGAAATTACGAATGATAAGGGTAAGGAAGTCAAACGTGAAAACGGCAAAATCTACTATAAACCGGCGGGTCAGAATTACGACCACTGGTTGACTTGCAAGTTCTGGCTAAATCTGACCAGTAAAAATAATATCAACGGTTCCAATAAGGATTTAAAATATCTTAACTCTGTAATGAGGGAATTAAGTGAAAATACAAGTCAGTCTGATCTTGAATATTCCCATCCAACCAGTTTGTATGGGGCAATGCCTTATGATTTGAAGTACGGCGCATACGATGGTTCAAATGCCTATCTGGTAATATATGACGGAAACGGTAAGGTGTACTATACCAAACAGCTGGATGAATCCTATTTCACTTTTCACGATAATTCTAATGTATACACCATAGACTTTTTTGATAACGGCACTGATGGAAGTAACATAGATTATATGTTCGATAACCATAAGGACTTGAAAAATGATATTGATTTATATATGTATTTCAATTCGGATGAGGGATTGGTCGGGCTGAAAATACCTGTGAAATACGCCAATAGGGAGAGTTATAGTCTGACCGTTAACTGATATTTAATGTTTGACTAATGATTGTGAATCATATTGATTCATAATTAGTCAATCCCCTGTCTACAATACGAAATTAAAATATAGACATTGAAAAGATACATAACAAAATTAAAAATGTTGATAAATTCGTAAGTGATGAACTAACAAGAAATATATTATGTGATGCGCTAAGTGATAGGATGAGTTTGATTCATGAATATGCTCGAATTGAACTACCTCGACTTTGGAGAAGTCGAGGATTCTTACTTCACGGGCTGATACTCTCCCATGAGAGTAGAATTATCGTGCTATCCC
>CACZNW010000136.1 GCA_902782595.1 uncultured Methanobrevibacter sp.
GGTGAAAATGGGGTAAAATTAGAATTTGAAAATAATTAATATGAATTAATTAAAAACAAGTAAAAATAGATTTTTGCCACTCACTCTGTTTTGTAAAAATCGGCATGATGATTCATGATTTAAAATTGAAAACAGATTTATCGGCCCGAAATTGCGCTGAAACTAAAAAAGCGTACTGGGGATTGCAGGATATTTCCCTTCAAAAAAATTTTCAAAACTGGGACGGGTAGCATTTGATTTCCCTGCCCAGGTTTTTTTTTAAATATTTCTTCTTAAAAGCGGCAGCATGTCCATAAATGCATTAAGGGCATCGTCATAGCTTTTAAGGTTATGTCCCTCTATCAATCCGTTCTTATAAATTGTTATATTGTTCGAACAGACCTTTTCACTGTTTTCGAAGGTTATTTCGCTTAACTGTTTTTTTGTATTTTCAAGGTTTATGGTATACGGAAGACAGTAGGAAAATGAATCGCCATTATGGCTGATTATGATGTGGTCATTATCTTCAATTTCTGATAAATTTAAAGCAACTTTTGGAAAACCTTGCTGTTTTAATGCATCGTTTATTTGTTTAAATTTATCTTGTGATAAAATTTCATTAACATTGTCCACTTCAACAATACCAATTGGATCTAAATCCCGAACTTTGACGATTTCACAGTCGGTGTTATCCAGAATATAATCTTCGCAGTGCCCGATTCTTCGAATCTTTCTGCGTGTTACGGGAGTGTTTGCAGGTATTCTTGTTGCAAGACAGGTGGTGGATTTTGAATATGTTATGTTATTTCTATCCAAATACTCGTGAATCTCTTTTGAAGTTAACCTGGCTGTGATAAATGGTGTTTTAAAGTTCTTTTCATATGTAATTAAAATTCCCGGTCTGTCGTTTACCAGATCACTTATGTTGTTTCCGTCACAGATAAAGTCATATCCCTTTTCAAGAGCTGTTTTTTGGATTGTGGAATACATCAGGCTGCGGCAGGTATGGCATCTTTCGGGTCCGTTTGATAGGAACCCTTTATTTTCATAAAAGTCGATGTCGATTACCTCGTGTTTTATGCTGAATGTTTCACAGGTCTTTCGGGTGTGTTCAATGAATCCCTCCGGAAACAGGTGATTGTCGATTGTAATTGCCAGGGTGTCTGATGCAACCCTTGAGGATAAGTATGAAAGCAGGGTTGAGTCGGCTCCTCCCGAAAACCCTATTGCCACTTTTTTTCCTTTCAAAATATTTTCTACAGTGTTTATTTTTTCATCTATATTCATCTTTAATCACAAACCGGAAGTATATAACTATAGTTATTTCTTCTGATTTAAATATCTTTTGCCTTTGTGTTAACTATTTGCGGGCAATAACAACCATGATATAGTCATTTTCTTTAACGTATGTTTTAACACTCTCAAAACCGGCATTTAGGAGGTATTTTTCCAATTCGGGTGCTGTATAAACACTCATTCCTTCAACGGTCTCCAGCCATTTCTCATCATCTGGATGATTTCCGTCAGTTCCCTGGGCAATCATAAACTGTCCCTTGGGTTTGATGATTCTTGAAACTTCCTTAAACGTTTCGCTGATTTCAGGCCAGAAATAAATGGTTTCAAATGCGCTGACCACATCATACGTTTCATCATCAACAGGCATATCGCAGACGTTGGCCTGTATGATGCGGCATCTTCCACTGGATTCGTTCCTTTTCAGCGATTCGGCAACTGACACTTCGGAGTAATCAAGTCCGTCAACATTATTTTCAGTTAATTTGAGGAATTTTTCAATATTCACTCCGCCGCCGCAGCCGATATCAAGTATTCTGTCATTTTCACCAATCTCAATGCATTCAAATGCAAATTCAGATATTTCCCGGTGGTTTTCGTTCATATTTCGTATTGTTTCAATGCCTTCGCTGCCATGGGGCCTCATGCATTGATCGATTTTTTGAGCAACCATAATCAAACCCTTGCTGATATTTTTCTTAGAGATTAATATAGTCTTTAATTTTAAAAACTTTTATATATTTTGAATGAAATATTATTTTTAAGGGATTCAGAATATAACAATTGTTAATCAAGTAAAGAAGTAATATATTTATACTTTACTTGTAATAACTAATAGTATAATAAATTTTAAATTTATTAATATAATGGTGAAAAAAATGAATAAAAAGATTACATTTGTTCTAGTGTTGGCACTTGCTGCATTTCTAGTCATGGGATCAGCCAGTGCAGGATTCTTCGACTTTTTAGGTGGAGGATCAGACACTGTAAAAATAGGTTATTTACCTTCAGACCACGACTCTGCATTATTTGTCGCAGACACTCAGGGTTTATACAAAGAAAAAGGAATCAACGTTGAACTTGTTCCATTCAACAATGGTGGAGATTTAATGACTGCTATGGCCAGTGGTGATATATCCGTAGGTTATGTGGGAATTTCTCCTGTATTATCTTCAATTTCTGCTGGTGTTCCTGTAAAAGTTATTTCCGCTGCTCAGATAGAAGGTAGTGGAATTCTTGTAACCAAAGATTCCAATATTCACAGCGCACAGGATCTGGCCGGTAAAACAGTTGCAACACCGGGTGAGGCATCAATTCAGCACGTACTGCTTTCATCATACCTTGCTGAAAACGGCATGTCAACAGATGATATCAATGAATCTGCAATGAAAGTTCCGTCAATCAATGACGCTTTAAAAACAGGCAGTCTGCCTGCAGCTATTACTTTCCAGCCTTATGTAAGTCTTGGTGAAACCGATGCAAATCTTGAAGAACTTGTTGATTCTTCAGAAATCGCTCCGGGTCACCCATGCTGTGTTGTAGCAGCATCAGACGACTTCCTCAAAAACCATAAGGACACAGCTAAAGACATCGTTGCAATCCATGAAAACGCAACCAAATTCATCAATGACAATATTAAAGCAGGTAAAACTGCAGAAGTAGTTAAATTATTACCTTCTGATATTGTTGCCAATGAAGATGCGGAAGTCAAATCATTGGAAAGCTTCCCATTTGTTTCCGGTTTAAGTGATGAGTATAAAGCGGATGTAGATGTCTTCCAAGGTCTGGAAGTAGAACTGGGAATCTTAAACAGTACAATTCCACACGAAAAGTTATACTGGGAAGCATAGTTTCTAACTATGCTTTATTTTTTTAATTTTTTTCATATTCGGCTCTTAAATTGGCCATTGCTCTTTTTGTCTTTTCATCCGAAACCTTTTCAATCACGCGCTGATTTTCAATCACTCTTGCCATATATTCGCTTCTTTTATCATCATCAACGATTTTATACCTGGAAAAATTAACAAGGCATTCGATAAGGCCGCTCATTCCACGGTTGAATGCCATTACATTGTCTTTTATAATAATTTCTCTGATTTTCCCGGTTATAAAGTAGATATTGTTGTTTCCTTTGACGGGGAAATTTTCCGGAGTCCTGACGTCGACATTTTCAACGTCCACAATAATGTATGCAGGGGTATTTTTAATAACTGCAATGTCTGAATCGTTACTGTAATATTCATCGCCCAGACAGTCCAGTGTGGCATATGTGAAAACCAGAGGGTCTCGTGTAACGTTAACCACATATTCTCCTGTATCCAGAATGTTTTTCAGTGTTTTTGACCCTTCAAAGATATGGCAGTGAACTTTATTTTCGCCCAGATAGACAAATGCAAAGGCCCCCGCATTTTTAACGCCGTTTTTACTGACTGTTGTTGTAATGCATTCATACTGGAGGTCTTTTTCAATTCCAATTCTTTTCAATTCATCTTTCATTTAAATCACCCTGAAATCCCTCTGCAATTTTGCTGAGATTCAAAAATACGTTTGCAAGTGAACCGGCCACTTCCCGAAGCTCCTCCGCCTCAATGCTTTTAAGGGCTTCAATGTATTGTGGAAATGTCCGGCGTCCGTTTTGAAAAAAGAGATAATATTCGTTAAGGTTGACTTCATCCCGATTCAAGTCATCCACAATGTCCCTGTAGATTTGCTCCAAATCATTAAGGGATTCCTCAAGCATTTCTTTTACATCATCGGTGGAATCTGAAGTTTCAAGTTTTTGAAAAACACTGTTCAGTCTGACAATCGAGAGGGTATATGTTTCCAAATCAATTTCACCATACATACAATCACAAAAAATAAAAAAAGAGTTAATTTTCTCAATGTGAGAAAATTATAATTTGATTTTAATATCAAGAGCACTTGATCCTTCTTCATAAACGAATATAGGGTTGATATCAAGTTCTGATATTTCAGGGAAGTCCAGGGTTAATCTGGCTACTCTTTTAATAGCTTCCTTAACTTCCTCAACATCACAAGGTGCTTCTCCACGGTATCCTTCAAGCAGTTTGGATACTTTGGTTGAAGCAATCTGTTCCTCGATTTCCTGGGAACTCATTCCCTTTGCAAGGTTGAATGAAACGTCCTCAATAAGGTTAACGTAGATTCCTCCCATACCGAATGCAATCATAGGCCCGAATTGCTGGTCACGAATCATACCGACAATGACTTCTTCACCGGAATCCATCATTTTCTGTACCTCTACACCGTCAGGGACAATGTCTGGGTGTGCAGCTTTGGCGTTTGCAATGATTTCATCATATGTTGCTTTTGCTTCATCGGCATTGGTTATTCCAACCTTTACTCCTCCTATATCGGATTTGTGAAGGATTTTATCTGATGCGATTTTAAGCACAACCGGAAATCCCATTTCTTCTGCAAGTTCAGCCGCCTCGTCAGCGGATGTTGACAGTTTGATAGGTGCTGCTGAAATTCCATAGGCTTCAGCAACGGCATATGCTTCACTTCCAAGCAGGGTGTCTCTGCCGTCAGCTTTGACTTTTTCAAATATTGCCTCTACACTGTCTCTGTCAATGTCATCAATGTTGTCGATTACATCATCATAGTCTCTTTCTTCCAGTCCTGCGAACTTAACCATTGCTTCGAGTGCGGTTACTGCGGTTTCAGGGAATACATAGGTTGGTATTCCGTTTTCCCTTAGGGCATTGTTTGCATCCTCAAATGTCGGTCCTCCCATGTTAACGACAAGAACAGGTTTGTCGAATTTCTTTTTCTCTTCAATAATTGCTTCAGCAATTCCGTCGGGATCGGCTGATGCTGTCGGACAGACCATTACGATTAAACTGTCGACGTCTTCATAACCTAAAACGAGTTCAAGGGATTCCTTGTATCTGATTACCGGTGCATCTCCCAGCACGTCAATAGGGTTTTTGGCACTTCCCTCTTCGGTAACGCATTCTTTTAATTTTGCAGTGGTTTCCTCATCAAACTGAACGAGTTCCAGTCCTGCCTTTTCCATTGCATCTACGGTAAGTACTCCTCCACCTCCCGCATTGGTAATGATGGCCACTCTGTCTCCTTTTGGAAGTGGGGCTTTTGAAAATGCAAGTCCAAGGTCAAATAACTCGGCCATTGTTTCAACACGCATGATTCCTGACTGGTGGAATGCTGTGTCGAATGCAAGGTCACTTCCCGCCAGCGCTCCGGTATGTGAGGATGCTGCGGCTGCTCCTGCAGAACTTGAACCTGATTTAAGCACGATAATAGGTTTTTTGTGAGCGGTCTCCCTCATGGTTCTTACAAAGTCGTCGTCATCGGATATTGATTCAAGATAACAGATGATTACCTTGGTGTCATCGTCTTCGGCCAGATACTGCAGCAATTCTATTTCGCTTACTCCTGCCTTGTTTCCTAAACTGATAACTTTACTGAATCCGATTCCGGATATTATACTCCAGTCGATGATTGCCACCATCATTGCTCCACTTTGTGAAATGAATGCCATGTTTCCGGTTGGAGGCATCATCTGTGAAAATGACCCGTTCAGCGGGGTGTGTGAATCGGTTATTCCTAAACTGTTCGGTCCAATAATGTTTATCCCATATTCTTTTCCAAGTGCGGTCAGTTCAGCTTCCAGCTTGGCTCCTTCTTCGCCAACTTCTTTAAAACCGGCGGTAATAACTACCATGTTTTCAATTCCAACTTCACCGCATTCCTTAACTGCTGTATTTACAAATGGGGAAGGAATTGTGATAATTACCAAGTCTACTTTTCCAGGTACGTCTTTAATGTTGGCATAAGCCTGTTTGCCTAGAATTTCTCCGCCTTTTGGGTTTACCGGATATATTTCACCTTCAAATCCATCATTGATAAGATTGTCAACGATGATATATCCTACTTTTCCAGGGGTATTGGATGCTCCAATAACCGCTACAGATTCAGGTTTAAACATCTTATTGAGATCTATCATAAGTTTTTCTCCTGTTTGGTTTTTTTCATATTGTCATATTAATTATCATGATAAATAATTAACATTTTAATATAATTATATATCTTATTATATTATTATTTAAATTTAATGTAGTATAATTTTCGTTTTAACAGTTATTGTCAACTTTTTTTTCAATCAAAAGAATTAAATATTCATAATTATTGTCCTGACTGTTAAAGTTTATAATGTATGATAATTATAAATATACATAAATAATAAACAAATGATATTTTAAAAATATTAATAAAAATATCATTAATTAGGAGATATTATGAGCTTAATTATTGCATATATTGGAAAAAAAGGATGCGTAATGGCAAGCGATAAAAGAAAAATCGGATACTTTGGTGATAAACAGAATTTGGACAAACTTGAAGAAGAATTATATGACGGCAGTATAGATAATGACGAAGACTTTTTAAAAAGAGCGGGTGAACTTGGAATTTCCATAAAAATAACCGATGACGCAAATAAAATTAAAGTAATCGGAAACACAATCCGAGGAGAGGTAAGTACAAAAGGTGCCTTTGAAACAAAAAGAAGACGTATTTACGGAACAACAAACGGTTATCAGATGCTTGAACTCTTGGGTTCAGAGGTACAGTCAAGAAAGGCCGGTAAAAGTGGAGTCATTATCTTTGGAAATGAATTTGCAAAACAGACTGCGGAAACATTAATCAAACGTGAATGGAAAGCCTCCCAGAGTTTAAGATATATGGGGGACATTTTTGAGGGCATCGTATCGGAAGTCTCTTCAAAAACCCCTACTGTCGGAAGTAAGGTTGATGTATTGATGCAGCAGCCTAATTTCACACAGGACGAAGCCCAGAGACACTTGAACATAACAATCGACCATGACATTAAGGTACTGATTAAATTCAGACAGGACCTGACAGAAAAACTGGTGCAGCAGAGCATCGAAATAGACAAGGCCAATAAAATCATCAATAAGGGAGACGTGGGTAAGGTCGTTTCAATTGACGGCAACATGTTATTTGTTCAGTTAAACAAGAAAACACAGGCTTTCGATGAAAACTGGAAACTGCGTGCGGGTCCGGGTCAGAACGTGTTAATGTTTAGTGAAAGCAGCAATGTAAAAATAGGAGATAAAGTTGTCATCGAAAATGAGGAGTTATGCCTTAAAAAGGACAAGTCCTCTCTTAAATGTGATATAATTTTATGCTCATTATAAAAAAATGGGATTTACATGAAACTTACATTTTTAGGCAGTGGCGGAGGAAGGTTTTCCGCCATTAGCCAGAGAAGAATGACAGGGGGTTTGAGAATTGACAATCTCGGCGGAAAGAATTATCACATCGACCCTGGTCCTGGAGCGCTTATCAGAACATACCAGTTCGGATTTGACCCGAGAAACTTAAGCGGGGTCATCGTATCCCACTCTCACACTGACCACTATAATGACGCTGAAATTCTAATTGAAGCAATGACAAGAGGAATGACAAAGAGCATGGGGACAATTGTCGGCAGTGAAAGTGTTTTAAACGGTTATGAACAGTGGGGACCATGCATATCATCGTATCATCAGACAAAACCGGATAAAATAGTTTTAAAACCGGGCAAATACAGTCAGTTAAACAACGTTAAAATTAAAGGAACCAGAACTGAACACGGCGATCCGACAGGAGTGGGGTTTCAGATTGATTACAGGGGTTTCAAGGTATCCTACACATCGGATACAGCTTATTTTGACGGTCTGGCAGATGAGCATAAAGGTGCGGACATACTGATTGCAAGCGTACTCAGACCGGGAAACCGGACAATCAACGGCCACATGTGTTCACGCAATTTCGTCGATCTGATTAATGAGGTAAAACCTAAGGTTGCGGTAATGACACATCTGGGACTTAAAATGATTTCAAGCAACCCGGTTACCGAAGCCAAAAAGATTTCCAAAAGGACAGGCGTTAAAACAATAGCAGCATTCGACGGTCTGTCATTCAACGTGAACTACAATAACCCTAAAAGATTCAGGCTGATTTCACTTAAGGATGTTCAGTCTTCAATTCACAGCACTGACCATTCATTATATGAAAGTGAGAGAAAAAATTCCTACCAGCTTTCCTTCAAACACAATGAATTTGATGAACTGGCAATGGTAAGAAAACGACGCTGATTATTTTTCCAGATTGTTGGGATGAATGAAACCTGAACGGATCATATGGTCTGCAAGAACAATTGCAGTGCTTGATTCGGCCACCACTGTCACTCTTGGACAGATGCACGGGTCATGACGTCCCCTGATTTCTATTTTTTTATTTTCCATTTTTTCCAGATCAACTGAATCTTGGCATCTGGAAATGGATGGGGTAGGCTTAACTGCAATTCTTGACACAATGTTCATTGCATTGCTCATGCCTCCGATGATGCCTCCGGAATTATTGGTTCGGGTTGTAATTTTATTGCCTGTGATTTGATACTCGTCGTTTATCTCGCTGCCGCAGCGGGTTGCCACGTCAAATCCAAGACCAATTTCAACTCCCTTAACTGCACCGATGTTCATGAGGATTCTTGCAAGGTCTCCGTCAAGCCTTCCAAAAACAGGGTCTCCAAGTCCAACAGGAACTCCAACGGCCACTGTTTCAACAACACCTCCAATGGAATCGCCTTCATGTTTTTTGGCAAGAATCAGTTCTTCCATTTCACCGGCCGCTTTCAGGTCTGCACAGCGAACAGGATTTCTCTCAATGTTGTCTTTGATAGTGTTGAAATCCTGTTTTGAAGCTTTTATATCTCCGATTTGGGTAACATGTGAAACAATTTCAATATTATGGATTTTCAATAATTTTTTAGCTATTGCACCGCCGATAACATGGCCGATAGTAACTCTACCGCTTCCACGACCTCCTCCGTTATAATCGTAATGACCATATTTCATCATCCACCCGTAATCGCCGTGAGAAGGACGAGGAGTATTTTTAAACATGGAATAATCTTTTGATTTCTGATTTTTATTAAAGATAACTCCGCAGATTGGTGTTCCGTCGGTTTTGCCTTCAAAAATACCTGAAAGAATTTGAACTTCATCATCCTCTTTTCTTGGAGTTGTAACACTGCTGGTTCCAGGTTTTCTTTTATCAAGTTCTTTTTGAATGTCTTCGCTGCTTAATTCAAGATTTGCAGGACATCCATCGACAACAGCTCCAACTGCCACTCCATGACTTGATCCGAAAGTTGTTATTTGAAATTTCTCTCCAATTGAATTTGACATTTGCTAACCTCTTTTAACTTAAGTGCAATATTTGTTTTTTTAATTATATATAATTAATAAGTAAAAATTTTAAATAATTTCAAATCAATACATATTAATCAAGTGATAATATGGAATTTCCTACAGTAAGAATGAGAAGACTCAGAAAAAATGCTAAAATCAGAGGTATTGTTCGTGAAACTAAACTTGAAAAAGAAGATCTGATTTATCCGATTTATTTTAAAGAAGAACTTTCAGGAATGGAAAAGGAAGAAATTTCATCCCTTCCAGGTGAATACAGGTATTCTTTGGACAGCGGAGTTGAATTTGCAAAACAGTTGGAGGAAAAAGGTTTAAAATCCATTATTGTATTCGGAATACCTAAGGAAGACAGCAAGGATGAAATTGCAACTCCAGATTACTCCGCAACAGGAATTGTTCAAAAGGCGGTTAGAAAACTTAAAAAGGAAACAAACCTTGTGGTTATAACCGACGTCTGTTTATGCCAGTACACATCACACGGTCACTGCGGAATGATTGTGGAAAATGAAGACACCGATGACGGAATTGAAATACTGAATGATGAATCACTTCCATACATTGCAAAAGTCGCTTTATCTCATGCCGAAGCCGGTGCGGATATTGTAGCACCCTCCGATATGATGGACGGAAGAGTTGGGGCAATAAGACAGGTTCTGGATGAAAACGGCTATGTAAACGTGATGATAATGTCATATTCCGCAAAATATGCCTCAGCATTTTATGAACCGTTCAGGGTAGCTGCCTGCTCATCACCTCATGCAGGTGACAGGAAATCATACCAGATGGATCCCGCCAATGCGGTTGAGGCAATCAGGGAATGTGAACTGGACGTTATAGAAGGGTGTGACTTTTTAATGGTCAAACCCGCTCTTCCATACCTTGATGTTGTTCGCATGGTTAAAGATGAGTTCATGCTGCCGCTGGTGGCTTATAATGTGAGCGGAGAATATGCAATGCTTATGGCTGCAATTGAAAAAGGATTTTTAACAGATAAAGCTATTTTGGAATCTTTGCTTTCAATTAAAAGGGCAGGAGCAGATTTAATTATTACTAATTTCGCACCTTATGTGCTTTTAAATGAGATGATATAATGAATGCTGGGGAAATTGCAAAAATCGCACAGATTGCATCAGCCCTTGAGGTAAGCGGATATCCGAAACCCGGAAATGTTCACAGAACCAGAGATTACGACGATATGGAATTTGAAGATTTTATCATAAGTGCAGTTGTAATCGGAGATATTGTGCGTGAAGCATGCACTGATGTGGATGTAGAAAATCCGTTGCTTGGAAAATACATCCTTCAGGCGGTGGCTGAAACCGACAGGTGGATTAAAAACAACACCAACCTTGGAATTGTAATGATGATAACTCCAATTGCAGTTGCAGCGGCTATAAGTGATTCATTTGATGATATCCGAAGCAATGTTGAATTATTGATGAGCAACACATCAGTTGACGATGCATGCGACCTGTATGATGCGATTAATATTGCCGATGCCGGTGGAATGGGTGACCAGGATGAATATGATGTTGCAGGGGATAACGCCAAACAGGAACTCAGGGATAATAATCAGACAATGTATGATGTTTTAAAAATTTCAGCCCCATGGGATATGCTTGCCCGTGAAATGACCAGTGACATGCCTGCTGTTTTTGAAATAGGTTATCCCACCTATCATGAACTCAAAGAGACCAAATCCAAAAATGACGCATGCGTTTTAACATTTCTAACCATTTTATCACAGGTTCCCGATACTTTAATTTCAAGAAAATACGGATCTGATGAAGCATTGAAAATCTCAATGATGACTCGGGATCTGCTTAACATTAAAGATGAATCTGATTTCAAGGAAAGGCTCGCTGAATTTGACGATTATTTATTTAAAAATAAATATAATCCTGGAACTACTGCTGATTTGACTGCAGCATCTATTTTTGTAAGTTATCTTAAATCAAATTTTTAGATAATTGAAAAGGAGTCCTTGAGATTCCTTTAATTATTTTTTGAGTCTTGATTAATGCAATAATGTCTTTTTTGAAGTGTTTTACTGCATCATATGATTGAATTTGATTAATCAATAAAAAAAGTCAAATTTAATGTCTTATTGTAGAGAAGAAATCTCCACAATATTCCACATTAGACATTAAAATAATCGATTTTATTTCCCGAAGAGGTTTACTTTAAAAGTAACTCTCTTGTATAATTTTATTATTAAAGTTATTATATAAACTTAACTATTATTTTAGAAAATGGTAATTAAACAGTTTCCATCATAGGGAAAAGACCTCATGAAAACTTTGTTTTCAAAGCCCATTATAGACTTGTTTATATTTAATTACCAGTAAATTGAGGTGAAAATGGGATATTATGTTCTACATTTTATTAGAATCATTATTGTTTTAATAATTGAAGTAAGATTAAACCAATATGTTCCAATAGTGAAGATAATTAACTCCACATCATCACCTCCTCGGGAAGTATGGAAAAGAACACCAATGCAGTATGTGGAAAAACTGTACTGATTAATAAACAAGTATTATCACTTAAAAATAATAATTTCATGTTTATCACCTCCCAAATCGATTATAATTGAGGTCTTTACTGGAATTTATGTATTAAATCTTATTTAAAGCTTGTTGAAGCCACTTTGTAAAATTGCAGTCATTATAACATCATATTTAAAGCTTATTGATTTGATATATGTAAAGACATTAAAATAATGAACTCTTCATCATCTATAGTTATTTTTACTTTTTTTTTGAGAGGTTCATCGTAGTATGTGCCAATTTTTACTCTATTGTTGCTTTGTATTTGTTTTTTGTGGTCATATTTTTATTTTAAAATGTATTAAAGTTATTCAAATTAAATTTAAGGCATGATGTATTGAAATTGTAAAAATTTAAAATATTATGGTTCATGAGTAATTGTTAATTTTTATTCATGTTATTTA
>CACZNW010000137.1 GCA_902782595.1 uncultured Methanobrevibacter sp.
CTTCCCAAAGATTACTTATATATTTACAATACCTTTGAAAACAAGAAAACTGCAATTCATGGCCATGACATGAGGAAATTCAATAATTTCCTGAAGGGCATGAATTACACGAAAGATTTGCTTTGCAATCTGAAATTATCAATGAATGTCTTTTTGGCGGAAAACATTTCCAGTCTGCTTTTGATATTTTCGAATTTAAATAAAAAGGATAAGAAAGAAGCGGTTTTAAAAGTCTATGAGTTTGAGGAGGATTTGGATATTCAAATTCCAAGAAAAGAGATTAATGTTTTAAACAACTTCATAATCAAAAGGCATTTCTCGACTGCAATCCTAATCAGTGATATGTATTCATCTTTATATAACAATAACTCAATTAAAAATATCTATAGGAAATTCAATAACAAAAAGAACGGTTAGATCATGTATAAGGTTAGTGTAATTATTCCGGTTTACAATGCAGAGGACACATTGAAAAATGCTGTGGATTCTGTAGTAAATCAAACAATCGGCTTTGAAAATATCGAACTCATCTTAGTCGATGACAATTCAAGTGACGGCTCAAAAGAGATTATCAGTGATTATGCTAATGAATACGATAATGTAAAACCGGTTTTTTTAAGCAAAAACAGTGGGTCTCCATCAACGCCCCGAAACGTTGGAATTGACAATGCAACCGCACCATATCTGATGTTTCTGGACAATGATGATGGATATTTCAGCGATTACTGTGAGGTTTTGTATAATTCGATTGAAAAAAACGATGTTGATATTGTCAACTGCAATCATGCAAGCGTATTGAATAATCAGGTTTATATTCCAAGTTTTATTGAAAACATCGATTTTGAGGAAGAGGTGCGTGATGACAGAGGGAAAATGTTTTTAAAGCTCGCATGTTGGGGAAACATTTTCAATGCCTCTTTAATTAAACAGAATAACATCAGATTTCCAACAACGTTATACGAAGATGGCGTTTTTTATTTGCATTGCCTTTTAAAAACCCAAAAGCCTGTCGTCAGACTTCCCAATTATCCGGGATATCTTTATCTGATTGAAAATGATGATTCAATTACACACAAGGCAAGCTTGAAAACCTTGACCCGGTTTTTAGAGGGGTATGAAATCTGTGGCAGGTTGCTTGAGGAAAACAACCGCAGGGATGTGGAACAGGAACTGTTCAGTAATTTTGTCAGGATGGCCATTTTCATCTTGATAAAATTGGACAATGTGTCCGAAGGAATTAAGGCATTGTATGAATTTGAATCACGCCTTGATTTTGACATCAGTTTTGGCTCAAAGCCCCTAGATTTAGTCA
The DNA here is from genome assembly GCA_902782595.1 of uncultured Methanobrevibacter sp. Taxonomy (GTDB): domain Archaea; phylum Methanobacteriota; class Methanobacteria; order Methanobacteriales; family Methanobacteriaceae; genus Methanocatella. The sequence goes on from CACZNW010000137.1 coordinate 1,313, forward strand.
ATTCTAAAATAATGAATAAACAGTTTGGCCAAGCAAAACTTCTTTTGAAGTCAATGGGTCTAGTTTATAACAATAAAAAGATAAAGAATCGTATATTCATTGACTACAGCAATTTGAAGCCATTGGATTAACTTATTTTTTCAACAGTAATCTTTTTATATTAAAAATTTCTTTAAAGTATATCTAACAAAAAATTGAGATGGGTAAGAGTATAATGCATGAAGTAATAATTTGCGAAAAACCGAGTTCAGCTGAAAAGATTGCAAAGGCGCTTTCACCAGGTGCCACAAAGAAAACGTACAACAAGAAAGTAAAATATTGGGAACTTAAGCGTGGCGAAAAGGACATCACGGTCGTTTCGGGTGTCGGACACCTCTACTCTCTGATTCCCAAAAAGCAGAAATACAGGGTCTCCTTTGACCTGCATTGGGTGCCGGCCCACGAGGCAAGCAAGGCTTCCGCATTCACTAAAAACTACCTGAACGCAATAAAGAAGTTTGCGAAGAATGCCGATTCATACATCCATGCATGCGATTACGATGTCGAGGGAACCCTCATCGGATACAATGCCCTGAAATACGCATGCGGTGAAGACTCCTTAAATAAAGCTTCAAGGATGAAATTCTCCACTCTGACAAAAAAAGACATCATTGATGCCTACGAAAACAGGATAAACATTGACATGCACCAGGTCGACAACGGTATCGCAAGACACATCCTGGACTATTACTTCGGAATGAACCTGTCAATCGCCCTTTC
>CACZNW010000138.1 GCA_902782595.1 uncultured Methanobrevibacter sp.
AGAACCAGACAAAAAAGAAGTTATACCAAACCTGGTAGTAAAAGAGGAAGAGGAGTAAAACAAACCTGGAAAAAATAATCCTCTTATCTATCTTTTTTTCTTATTTTAACTATTTTTAAGTGTTATTCACTGTTTTTCATATTGACAATAATTAAATACTATTTTTTTAAATATACTTATATTGGGTGATAATATGATGATGCCTGAAAACGGACATAGAGCTCATGGATTTTCAAGTGCATTTTTCCTTGATTCAGATGAAATAATTCAGGAACTTGATTTAAAAGGCAGTGAGACTGTTATGGATGCGGGATGTGGTGATGGTCACAATGCAATTAAAATTCTTGAAGACTACAATCATAATGGAACAGTTTATGCGGTTGATGTTTATGATGCATCCATTGAGGATATGGAAAAATATAAAAGTGAAAACAATGTTGAAAATCTGATAAATATCGAAGCAGACATTACCGATGGAATTCCTGGAGTGGATGATGATTCTGTTGATGTTATTTTAATGGTTAATGTTTTCCATGGATTTAAAGCATCCAGAAGACAGGATGAAGCGGTTTTGGAACTTAAACGGATAATTAAAAAAGATGGTAAAATCGCAATCATGGATTATAAGGCATGGGACGTTCCAAAAGGACCTCCAACCCAAATGAGATCTTCACCTGAGGAACTGGAAAGTTTATTCAACAGTCATGGTCTTAAAATGACTTATCTAAATGAAGAAATTGGTGAAGATATTCCCGAAGGCAAATCCCATTATTTAATCATGTTTGAAAAAGAATAATTTTCACATATTTTTTTAGGGAGGAATTTTAAACCTCCAATTATTTTTTACTTAAAAATTATATACTATTTTTTAAAGATACATAATTAGGGATGTGGTGATGATTATGGAACACAGACATCATGGAAAATCAAGTGTAGGTTTCCTTGACAGTGATGAAATTTTATGTGAACTGAATTTTAAGGGAAATGAAACTTTTATGGATGCGGGATGTGGTGACGGCCACATTGCAATAAAGGCTCTTAGAGACTATATTCCTGAAGGTAGGGCATATGCAGTGGATAATTATCTTCCTTCAATAGATGCTTTAAATGATTATAAAAAAGAGAATAATCTTGAAAACCTGATACCTATTGAAGCTGACATTGCTGAAGGCACAGGTGTTGGGGATGATTCTGTTGATGTGTTGCTGATGCTTAACGTTTTCCATGGATTCAAGGCATCCGGACAGATGGATGAAGTCATTGAAGAGTTAAAAAGAGTAACATGCGATGAGGGAAAGATAGTTATTATGGATTTCAAACAGTTTGAAATGGAATACGGACCGCCTGTTGAAATTAAAAGTTCTCCGGGGGAACTGGGGGAATTGTTCTCAAACCATAATCTTAAAATGACATATCTCAATGAAGACATCGGTCAAAATCTTGATGAAGGCAAATCCCATTATCTGATAATATTTGAAAAGGAGTAAATACCAATGATTTTTGCAGCAATACTGGCAGGAGGCATAGGTTCAAGAATGGGGGGTACGGACACTCCTAAACAATTTTTAACCTTAGGAAATAAACCAGTTATTATTCACACTATTGAAAAATTTGTAATTAATGAAAAAATTGACAAAACAATTGTTTTAATTCCAAAAAACTTTATAAATCACACAGTTAATTTAATCAAGGAGTATATTGGCGAAAACGGAGATATTATTGTAATTGAAGGTGGCGAAACCAGAAATGACACCATCATGAACAGCATCAGTTATATTGAGGAGAATTTCGGAATAGATGATGAGTCCATTATTCTCACCCATGACTCAGTACGACCGTTTGTCACTCACAGGATAATTGAAGACAATATCAGTGCCGCCAGAAAATATGGGGCATGTGACACAGTTATTCCGGCCACAGACACTATAGTTGAAAGCGTAAACGGCAGAACTGTTGAAAGTATTCCCGTGAGGGATTATTATTACCAGGGCCAAACTCCGCAGAGCTTCAATATAAAGAAACTTTTTAATCTGATTAATAGTTTAACAGAAGAGGAATCCAATATACTGACAGATGCATGTAAAATATTCACACTTAAGGATGAAGATGTATATCTCGTTGATGGTGAAGTGACAAATATCAAGATTACCTATCCTTATGATTTAAAATTAGCCAATACAATACTAGAGGATGGACATGATTAACATTGTTTACAGACTTAAATCTCCTAAATTTTTCGAAGAAGCAATCGATGAAACTGAACTTGACGGAGTGGTTGTAAGACCGACATATCTTTCAATCTGTCAGGCGGATCAAAGATATTACCAGGGTTCAAGACCTGCCGAAGTGCTGGAAGCAAAACTGCCAATGGCACTGGTTCATGAAGGAATCGGTGAAGTGGTTCATGACTCCTCCGGAGAACTTGAATCAGGAGACAATGTCGTAATGATTCCAAATACTCCAACGCAGGATGATATCTGTCGGGCTAATTATTCATACAAATCCAAATTCAGGGGAAGCGGTTTTGACGGTTTCACTTCCGATTTAATCAAACTGGAATCTGACAGGGTTGTTAAAATACCTGATGATTTTAATCCATACGTTTCATCATTCATAGAACTGATTACTGTGGCCTATCAGGGAATATCAAAGTTTTCAGAAATTGCAGTAACTCCAAAAGATGTTCTGGGTGTATGGGGGGACGGAAATCTGGGCTTCATCACTGCACTTCTTTTAAAAGTAAAATGCCCTGATTCCAGAATAATCGTTTTTGGAAAGCACCTTGAAAACCTTAATCTTTTTTCATTTGCCGATGAAATCTGCCAGATACATAATGTTCCTGAAAATCTGGTAATTGACCATGCATTTGAATGTGTCGGTTCAAGCGCATCTCAATCGGCTGTAGATCAGATAATCGATTTGATTAATCCTCAGGGTATAATAAGTCTATTTGGTGTTAGCGAATATCCGGTACCTATAAATACCCGAATGATTTTGGAAAAAGGACTTACAGTTCAGGGAAACAGCAGGTCTGAAAGGGAAGACTTTGTTGGAGTTGTTGAAACCCTCAAACAAAATCCTCAACTTTTTGAATATCTCGAAAAGCTGGTTACAAACATCTGTGAAATAAATACTTTAAACGACTTAAAGGAAGCTTTTGATAAGGATTATATTTCACATTTTGGAAAGACCATTTTAAAATGGAATAAATAATTAACTGAAGTGTCCGTTAATTATTTTAAAGTATTCCATTCTATAGTAGTTTCTATCCTTTTTATCGCACCAGACAGGAAGCTTTTCAAGCAGATGCAAATCTTCCTCATCAATAAATTCTCCATTTCGGATTTTCTTTTTGATTGAGCTGAGAATCATTTCAAGAGGATCTTCCTGTGAACATGCCAGTTTGATTGTGAAATCAGAGTCGGAAAAAATTCTACATTCTTTAACGGTAACATTAACATTTTTAGTGCATAACAGGTATACTGATACGTGTTTATGATGTTTTTCGTAGAGATTTTCTGCAAATTCAATGTATTTTGTAAGTTCTGCTTCATCGAAATCTTCAAGCTGGAGTTCAAAATCAATAAACTCACCGTTTTCGGTTGTAAAAATATCTCCTCCAGGGTAAACGTCATCGTCAAGGCGGGTAATGTGTTCCGGTGTCGGACATATTATTTTTCTATCTTCTCTGAAGGTTTCTTTAATTAGTCTTGTTTTAAAATCAAATTCATTTTTATTCATTTTTTAACCTCAAAAATTTTAATTGTATTTCTATATTGTTTATTATCATTTATAAATTAGATAGTTATAAATCAGAGCAATATAAATGGTTTATAGCACTTTTACAAGGTTATGATGATTTTTTATTTTTCACTAAATTTTAGAAAAGTAATGCAATGAAATTTCATTTGGTTAAATCATTGAATTTTTGAGGGTTATCCTAAAAACAGGAAATTCCTGGATTAAAAATAGTATGTGAAAGTTGGAAATTGAAATTAATTTCCAAATCTTTCTCTTGTTCTTCTGATTTCATATCTGGCGAATACATAATTGATTACACTGGCTATTGCCCTTCCAACACATAATCCTATCCAGATTCCAACTAAATCCATATGGAATACAAAAACAAGAAGGGTAATTAAAGGAACAACTAATATGATTTCTCTTAGAATTGTAAACATTAAACTGTAAGTTCCTTTTCCGATTCCCTGATAAAAGAAGCTTGAAGGTATTCCAATTCCAGTTAAAATCAATGTAGGGCATGCCAGCTGAAGATATTGTGCAATTCCCGGCACTAGATTGGCGGTTTCAGGAGTATATGCAAATATTGTTGCTAAAGGATATGCAAATATTACCAGAATCAATGTTATGACGGTACCTAATCCCAATCCGAATTTCGCACCGTATTTATGTGCTCTTGAAAGGTAATCGCCATTTTTTGCTCCGAATGCACTTCCGGAAACTGCAATAACAGCAGACCCGATAGCTGTAAGGGGCATTATTGCAAATAGATATAATCTCTGACCTGAAGTGAATACTGCTATTCCGTAGTCCCCTCCAACCAGAGATATTAAAATTAAATAAATTGACATTGCAACCGCCATTATCAGCATGTCCATTGAAGATGGAATACCTACCTTTAGAATGTCTCTGGTTAGTTTTGTGTCGAATTTAAAGTTTTTAAGACTGACCTTAACGTATGTGTCCTTTTTAATTAAAATCCAGTATAACATAACTGCCGCTGCAATCGCTGAACTTACGATAGTGGCAAGTGACGCTCCAGCGGAACCTAATTTGAGGGTATAAATGAATATTGGGTCAAGTAATGCGTTTAATATGACTGTAACGATTACAACATACATTGCACGTTTCATATCGCCTTCTCCACGAAGAATTCCGCTGCATCCATTGGAATACATGAATGCAATTAAACCTAAGAATAATGGTGTTGCATAAGCTATACCTTCTTTTAAAGTTTGTCCGGTAGCACCATAACTTTTAAGTAATGGCTCCTGAATTATAATGAAAATAATTGTTAAAACAATTGATGCTGCTAAAAATATCACTAAAGAATGGGTTGCGGATTCATTGGCTTTTGTGTGGTTTTTTGCACCGATAAATCTTGAAATGCTGCTTGTAGCACCGTTTCCAAGTCCCACACTGGCTCCATTTAAAACCATAAAAATTGGGGTTACAAACCCTATTCCGGCAATTGCAGTCGGTCCAAGTCCTGCCACCCAGATTCCGTCTATGATATTGTATAAAGCCGTTAAAATCATGGATATCATAATAGGAATGGCAAGTTTTTTCACAGCTTTTTCAGGTTCTCCTCTCATTAGCTTAACATTTTCATTAGCCATAATATTAGATATTGTACTTTGTTATATTTATAAACAATTTTATGGAAATACTTGAAGATTTTTTTTTAAGTTGGTCAGAGATGTATCGGATTAGGAAAAAATATAATTTTCATAAAATATAAATAAAATAGTTAGTAATAAGTATATTAA
>CACZNW010000139.1 GCA_902782595.1 uncultured Methanobrevibacter sp.
AAAAATAAAGATAATTTTATATATCATTATTTGATTATATTAATTAGTGATGATTTTTGGGGAAATGGTGATTTAATGTTAGAGCAATATTTGACTTTTGTTGCACTAATCATATTTGGGAATATTGAAAATTTAGTTTTATCTTCTCAAGGTGTTGTAGCAGGTGTTAATCCGGTTAAACTGGCAATTGCAAGTTTTCTTTGTGTTGCAATGTGGTTAATTGTTGGAACTTTCGGAACACAACTTCTCATCGATTATGTTGATTTCATCGAGTTCCTTGGAGGTTTGGCAATCTTCATTTTAGGAGCTCAGGCAATGTTAAGATCATACCGGGGTGAATAGATGGATCCTGAAATAAAACATTTTTTACCCTTGCTGATTTTTGGTAACATTGAAAACCTGATTCTGGCAGCTCAGGGTGTTGCAGCACATGTTGATCCGTTAATTTTAGCACTTTTAAGTTTTGCGGCTGTGTTCTGCTGGCTTTTAATAGGAACATTCGGTACAAAAATGGCAATGAAATATGCAAGATATATTAACTTCATCGGCGGACTTGCAATATTTATTTTAGGTGTTCAGTCAATGGTCACCTCAATTCCTGGAATGTTAGCATTTTTCCATTAAGATAACATGTCATATTTAAAACACAAAGTGTATGGATTTATATTCAATCTTTTCAGCCGTACAAATGTTGAAAAAAATAGAATTTCATTTATAATTGATTCTCATCAATCCTTCAAAGGCAATCTGGATTATATTAAAAAGGAATTTGAAAAAAGAGGAAATTTTGAGTTTCACTTTTTTTACAAGGATAAACTGTCATTAAGCAGTTTTAAAAAACTTGCCGGCTCAGGATATATTTTTTTAAACGACAACTTTTTCCCCCTTGCTTTTATGAACTTCAAACCGGATAATACAGTTGTTCAGTTATGGCACGCTCCTGGTGCATCTAAAAAATTTGGAGGATCTGTTGATATTGAAAGCAGAGAAATTTTGGCCAGGATTTCCGAAAATACAGATTATCTTATTGTCACTTCCAAAAATATCATAGATTATTACAGTGAAGCTTTTCAGATGCCTGCAGATAAAATCAGACCACTGGGTCTTCCAAGAATGGACTATTATTTTGAAAATCATGATTTAGGAAAACTAAAAGAGGATTTCTGTAAAAAATATAATGTATCCGGTGATAAAAAGATTATTCTCTATGCTCCAACTTTCAGAGATGAGGAAAAGTACAATAATGTCTTTAACTATCTGGATTTGGAGGAGTTTAACAGGCAGCTGGGTGATGAGTATGTTCTGGCATTGAGACTCCATCCCAAGATTAAAAACTTCTATAAGGATGACATATCGTCCGAAGGCAGGTATGTTGATGTCAGCGACTTTGAAAGTGAGCAGGAGCTGATGCTTATAAGTGATATTTTAATAACCGATTATTCATCAATAATGATAGAATATTCCGCTTTGAATAAACCCACAGTATTTTTCACTTATGATTTGGATGAATATCTGGCAAATGAACGTGGATTTTACTATGATTTTAAAACAACTGTTCCGGGACCCATCGTTAACACATCAGATGAGCTGATTGGGGTCATTAAAAATGGTGAATTTGATAAAAGCAAATTATCGCAGTTTGTAAAGAGTCAGTTTGATGAAGTTGACGGTCATTCATCTCAAAGAATTGTTGATTACTTATTGAAATAGAGAGGGTAGAATGGATAATATTAAGGTCAGTGTTATTGTTCCGGTTTACAATGCTTCACAATATATAAGTAAAACTTTAAATTCAATACTTAATCAGGATTTTGAAGGCTTTGAAATAATAGTCATTGATGACGGCTCAACAGACAACAGTCTTGAAATCATCACAAGGTGCCTCGATGACTCCCCGATACCTCATGAAATCATTCATCAGGAAAATTCCGGTGTAAGTGTTGCAAGAAACGCAGGAATAGATAAGTCCAAAGGGGATTATCTGGTTTTTATTGACGCTGACGACTATGTATCAAAAAACCATCTTTCAAGTCTGTATAATGGAAAAACCGATTTTAGTCTGACTTTATATGCAAGAAAAGAGGAGGATAAAATAACAAATCTGGATACTTACTCACAGGATGTGATTTCAACATATGATTTTATTAAAATGGAATTGAACATGCAGATAACATTCAATTTCTTCCAGTTAATGTATAAAGCAGATATAATAAAAGATAACAATATAAGATTCACTCCAGGTATCGTTTATGGCGAAGACGCTGAATTTGCACATAAAGCACTAAATTATGGAGAAGAAATAACTGTTAACAATGAAGTAACCTATTATTATGTCCAGCATCCGGACTCAGCAATCAAAACAACCGAATATAAACGTTTTGCCATTGTGGAAATCTTCGAAAGCCTTGCCGAGTTTTACAGGAAAAACAACCGGGAAGAATTCGCCGATTTGATAATAACCTCAAGAATTCCAAGGGCAATATTTGGCAACATGAACTTCTTTTTTTACAATGGCTATGATTTTGATGAAGTCATAAGTAAGATGAAGGAGATGAATCTCTTTGAAAAACTGTCCAGGTTTCAGGGAGATAAAAAATTCAAATTAAAAATAAAACTGTTCCTGTTCAATCCGAAACTGTACTATAAAATATGGAAAAAATTAAAAAATTCAATCTGATTAATATGAAAGTTTCAGTCGTAACGCCAAACTATAACGGGGAAAGATTCCTCAAAGCATTTTTCGAATCATTGAACAATGACTCTGAACTCATCGGTGAAGTCATAATAATAGACAACGCATCAACAGACAAAAGCAGGGAGTATATTAAAGCTAATTCATTCGATTTTCCCGTTGAATTGATTGAAAACAACGAAAATGTAGGTTTTTCGCCTGCAGTAAATCAGGGAATACGAAAAGCAAAGTATGAATACATTTTTTCTCTAAACAATGACACCGAAGTTAAAAAGGGATCGGTTAAGGCGATGGTGGATTTAATATCTTCCAGTGATGAAATATTTTCAGTTCAGGCGAAAATGCTTCAGTACAACAATAAAAACTTAATCGATGATGTCGGAGATGAATACAATCTCCTTGCTTGGACCAAAAAAACGGGAGAAAATCATAACTCTGAAGAATACAGCGACGTTTCGGAAATATTTTCAGCCTGCGCCGGAGCGGCAATGTATAAAAAATCATTATTGCAAGAAATTGGGATGTTTGATGACAATTTCTTTGCCTATATGGAAGATGTTGATTTGGCAATCCGCTCAAAAATCAGCGGTTACAAAAACCTGCTTTGTCCCGACGCCGTTGTTTATCATATTGGAAGTGCAACATCCGGAAGCAGATACAATGAATTCAAAGTCCGTCTGGCAGCCAGAAACAATGTCTGGGTGGTTTATAAAAACCTGCCGATACCATTGAAAATTGTAAATTTCGTATTTTTATTTTTAGGCTTTTCAGTCAAATATTTATTCTTTAAAAAAAAGGGATTCGGTTCAACTTACCTTTCAGGCATTCGCGAAGGTTTGTCTGAAAGAAGTAAAATCCAAAAGGTAAAATTCAATTCCGCCAATACAAAAAACTATTTTAAAATTGAATACAGATTAATAATTAATACTTTAAAATTTTTAAAAAAATAGCCAGTGAGTTTTATGGACCTTTCAGTTGTCATTGTAAATTATCAGACGTTCGAGCTAACAAAAAACACGATTAATTCCATTCTTGAATATGACTATCCATTCAGTCTGGAAATATTTGTAGTGGATAATGCCTCCGGCGATGATAGTCTGGCCAGATTACAGGATTATTTTAAAGATAAGGTTAAATTCATCCCATCTGAGGAAAACAACGGTTTTGCAGCCGGAAACAACCAGGCTTTAAGGAGCGCCGGCGGTAAATATCAGCTTCTTTTGAACTCGGACACTGTCGTTTGGGAAAATACTCTGGAAAATATCTACAACTATATGGAAGAACACAGTGATGTGGGGGCCTGCGGATGCCAGGTTCTTCTGGAAAACGGTGAGTTGGACAAGGCCTGCAAGAGATCATTTCCGAATGTCAAAAACTCATTTTTCAGATTGTTCCACATTCCAACAAAAAGCAAAAACGACAATTACAACCTCACCGATTTGGACGATGACGGAATATATGAAATAGACTGCCTTACCGGCGCTTTCATGTTCATTAGAAAACAGGCTCTTGATGAAGTCGGTCTTCTTGACGAGACATTTTTCATGTACGGTGAGGATATCGATCTTTGTTACCGCATCAAAAACGGCGGATGGAAAATAATATATTATGGTGAATCAAAGATTACTCACCTGAAGGGTGCAAGCAGTAAAAAACAAAAGTCAAAGCTGATTTATGAATTTTACCGTGCAATGTACATTTATTATAAAAAACACCATGCCAAAGAATCTGTTTTCATTGTCAACTGGGTAGTTTATCTTGGAATTGCTATTTTGTGCTTCTTAAAACTGTTTTTAAATTTGTTTAAAAAGAAAACTTAATTAATATATTCATTACATATATTGTAATGTTAAACTAGTTTTTCTGGTAGGTATTATGATAAAGGAGAATCAAAAGGCATTAAACGTAGCACTGATTTTACTGGATGTGTTAGTGATTACACTGTCACTTGTATGCTCTATTTGGTTAAGATTTAAAACTACTTTATTCGGACCTATCGGAGGACACTTGGGCTTTTTCAGCTATCTTTTATTTTTAGTGTTGGCTGTCATTCCTGTTTATCTGATTTTATACTTTGCGTTTGGTTTATATAAGCCCCGCAGAACATATAAAAACATATTTTCAGAGGCCACACAGATAATAAAAGTAAATATTATCGCATTTTTTGCTCTGGTTTCAATTCTTTTCATTATCAATCAACCCGATTTTTCAAGGATAATGCTCTTTTTACTTGCAATAATATGCACCTTCTTTGGAATAATTGAAAGATTCGCTATTAGAAGTGTTTTAAAGAATTTAAGAGTAAACAACAGAAATTTAAAACATATTCTAATCGTTGGTGATAATGATTTGGCATTCTCGTTTGCACGTAAAATTCGTGAAAACCCGTATTTGGGTTTTGTTGTCAGTGGATTTCTGGGAAGAGCCGAACATGTTGGAATGGAAGTTGAGGGAAGCAGAATTATCGGAACATTTAATCAGCTGGATGAGATTCTCGAAAAAAACAGATATGACAGAGTTGTCCTGGCTATTCCCTTAAAGTATTATTACAAAATCAATGAACTGGTGGAAAGCTGTGAACGGGTTGGAATTAAGGCGGAGATTATCCCGGACTACATCAGATATTTCCCGGCACAGCCATCCATAGACATGATTGAAGATATTCCGATTATAAATATCCGTTATGTGCCGCTGGATGATAATTTCAATAAGTTTTTAAAGTATCTGTCAGATTATGTTATTTCAATAATAGCTATTATTATAACCTCGCCGATAATGATTATTACAGCTATAGCCATTAAATTAACATCTCCTGGTCCTATAATCTTTAAACAGGAAAGAATGGGGTATAATGGAAAAACATTCATGATGTATAAGTTCCGCAGTATGAAAGTACAGGATCCGAGTGAAGAAAAATCTGAATGGACCACACGTGATGACCCTAGAAAAACCAGGATCGGAGATTTAATCAGAAGAACCAGTATTGATGAATTGCCGCAATTTTTCAATGTATTGAAAGGTGAAATGAGTGTTGTCGGGCCAAGACCTGAAAGACCATATTTCGTAGATCAGTTTAAGGAAACCATACCTAAATACATGGTTAAACACCAGGTTAAACCGGGTTTAACAGGTTGGGCTCAGATTCATGGTTGCCGTGGTGATACATCCATTAAAAAACGTATCCAATACGATATTGAGTATGTAGAAAACTGGCATATGGGTTTGGACCTAGCAATAATGATAAAAACAGCATTGAAGAAAAATCCCAATGCATATTAGCACTTCTGTGCATTTTCACACTTGTGCATTTTAATAATATTTATATTAAATTTTTTCAATAATAATGTTAGTGAGAATACTTTTCAAATGCTCTCTCTCTAACTTTATATACACTTTCAATATAAAATTATAATTAACTTTTCTAATGAGGGGTTTGGTATGCAAGAAAAAATTTTACAAGAATATGAAAAAATCAGTGATAAACTTTCTAAAGAAGAGTTCTTAGAAGAAATAGAAAAAATAAAAGCTAATAATGAAGATGTGGGTTTCATAGATGATTATGGAGCTGCACAGATGGTAGTGCAAAATTACACCCGTGCTGATATATCAGATTATAAACAGAGCGATATCGCACCGGAAACTGCCATGAGTGAAGACGTTTTAGAATTATACAATAAAGTCAAGGACCAGATTTCACAGGATGAATTCCTTTCAAAAATGGAGGAATACAGGAAAAAGGAATCTGAAAATCCGTTTATTGATGACCATGCAATTGCCGAAATGGTTGTTGGAGAAATGATAACTGAAGAGGTAGAGGTTATCTCCGAAAAACCGGAATTCAACATTGACACAATTGATAAACTGGAAAAAGGAAACAGCGGAATTACCGTTGCAGGCAGAGTAATCTCAATTTCCAATCCAAGATCATTCAAAACCCGTAAAGGTAAAAGCGGTGAAGTGTGCAATGTCGAAATTAAAGACAACACCGGTGAGTTAAGAACAGTATTCTGGACTCAAAACATCAAACTGCTTAAAAATATCTCCGAAGGAGACATCATTCAGATCAAGGACGTAGACATCAAAGATGGATACACAGGTCTTGAAGCAAACCTCAGACCAAGATCAACAGTTATCAAATTGGAGGATGACCCTTCAAAGTTCCCGGCATATGAAGAAGAGATAACAAAAATTGCAGATATTATACCTGAAACCAAAGTAAATATCATTGCAAGAATCATAAGAATCCCAACCATTAGAAGTTATGAGAAAAATGGAAAACAAGGTCAGGTCGCATCTCTTGAATTACAGGATGATTCAGGACAGATTTCTTACACCCTATGGAACAAAAATGTTGAGTTAATTAAGGATTTGGGGCTTGAAGATGGAGATACAGTAAAAATACTTCAGGCTCAGGCACGTGAAAGAACAAACCGTGACGGTGAAAGTGAAATCACATTGACCCACTGGGACGGAAGAATCATTAAGGGAGACTTTGAAGCTCCGGAAATTGTTCAGGAGTTCACACCAATCGCCGATGTAAGTGAGCAGAAAGATGTTTCAATCATGGGTATTGTTTCCAGACTCCAGGATATCAAATTATTCACCCGAAAAACCGATAACACTGAAGGTAAATTAAGAAACTTTGATGTTAGAGACACTACCGGTGAGATAAGGGTAACTGTCTGGGGGGACGACACAGGATTGCCTATTAATAAGGGTGACATCATTAAAGTCATTGGAGGAGATGTCCGCTATGACGAATATACTCAAAGCCAGTACTCAATGAATACAAACTTCAATACTCAAATCACAATCAATCCTCAAAATCTTTCCCTTGAAAAATTGGATGAGTTTGAAGCTCTAAAACAGGAACTCCATCCGACTCCTGTCGGTGAAATATATGAAATAGATGAGGACGGTATTGAAATAGATGTTGTTGGCAGAATTCTTTCAGTCAATGATATCAATGAATTCCAGAGAGATGACGGTACTGTAGGTACTGTCCGTTCAGTTATCTTTGCAGATGAATCCGGTAAGGTAAGATTATCCTTCTGGAATGAAAAAGCAGAGGGGGATTATGGAGTAGGCGAAGCATACAGAATAGAAAATGCCAGAACCAGACTCGGAATGTACAGTGTTGATTTAAACGTTGGAGGAAGTTCAAGAATCATAAGACTGTCTGAAGAACAGGCTTCTGCAATGTTTATTCCGGAACTTGCAACATTGGAAAAAGCAATTTATGAATACAAGAAAATTGAAGATCTAGATGAGGATGAAGAGGACACAATTATCATTGGTAGAGTAATAGAAATATCTGAGATTCGCCATTTCGAAAGGGATAATGGTGACACTGGTTCTGTTAGAAACATCGAAATTGCCGATGACACAGGTTCAATTGCTGTTGTCCTATGGGATAAAGATGCACAAAATGAATTTGAAATGGGTCAGCCAATCAAATTGCAAAACCCTCGCCTGTCATTAGATATGGATAATCGTCTTCAAGCTACTGTTTCCGGAGGAACAACTATCTTGGAGCCAAATGAAAAAGAGGTTGAAGAATTACCTTCACAGGATGAATTAATGGAAGCTATTTTTGTTTCAAAATCCATTGAAGCCCTATCAGAATATGATACTAATGTTCATATTACTGCAGAAATTGAGGAGGTATCAACCGGCAGAATTTTACTTGTTAAATGTCCGAACTGTGGTGAAAATGTAGAGGAATCAGAAGATGAATATAGATGTGATAATTGTGGTCATACATTTGATGAGCCAAAATACACACTTATGATTCCTACAAGGGTTAAAGATGATACAGGGGATATTTCCGTTACTTTCTTCGGCAGTTTAGCGGAAGAACTTATAGAAAAAAGTCAGGAGGAAATTATTTCTCTAATTGAAGATGGATATGGAATTGAAGAAAAAATTGAGGATTTAGTTGGAATGACTATAGAAATAATTGCAAATGTTAGTTTCAATCAATATGATGAAGAATATAGGTTAAAACCTAAAAAACTCTTAAAAAAATATTTTTAAAAAATTAAATTAAAGGAATGATTATTATGGTTGAATTAAGTGATTTACCAGGTGTTGGAGAAAAAACAGCAGAAAAATTAAAAGATGCAGGTTTCGCTGATATGATGAGA
>CACZNW010000140.1 GCA_902782595.1 uncultured Methanobrevibacter sp.
ATTAAATGAAGATACAAAATGTTTAGTTCAAGGAATAACCGGTAAACAAGGTTCATTCCACACAGAACAAATGTTAAAATACAATACTAATGTCGTAGCCGGTTTAACTCCTGGAAAAGGGGGTCAGGATTTCATGGAAGTTCCAATTTTCAACTCCATGGAAGAGGCAACAGAAGAAGTGGATATCAATTCTTCTATTATTTTTGTACCTGCAAGATTTGCAAAAGATGCCGCTTTTGAAGCAATAAGACATCTTGATCTTGTTGTTATTATATCAGAACATATTCCTGTTCATGACAGTATGAAAATCATGGCATATGCAAAACAGATGAACACAACTGTCATAGGACCGAATACTCCTGGAATTATCTCACCGGGTGTTGGTAAATTAGGTATCATGCCTACCCATATTTTTAAGGAAGGTAATGTTGGTGTAATTTCAAGAAGCGGTACATTAACCTATGAAATTGCAAGTGAACTCACAAATGCAGGAATAGGTCAAAGTACTGCTGTCGGAATAGGTGGAGACCCTGTAACCGGAGACAATTATGTTGATATATTGAAAAGATTTGAAAAAGACGACCAAACCGAAGCCGTTGTATTAATCGGTGAAATCGGAGGAACTGCCGAAGAAAGAGCCGCAGCATTCATCGCTGAAGAAATGTCCAAACCGGTAGTGTCATATATAGCAGGAAGAACTGCACCTCCGGGCAAAAGAATGGGACATGCCGGAGCTATTATTCAGGGTAATTCCGGTACTGTTGCAAGTAAAACTCAGGCTTTAAATGATGCCGATGTTGAAGTAGCGAAAAAACCATCTGAAATTGTGGAATTACTTAAAAAGGTAATATAGATGTCAAATCAGGAAATTATCGATAAATTATTGAATGGTGAAATAAAACTTTATCAGGTTGATAAAGAAGTTTCCCCAAAACAGGCAACTGATATTAGAAGAGAATTCCTCGAACAGAAATATAATCTGAAACTGACCAATATCTCAAATTATACTCTGGATATGGAAAGGGCATCCGCACGTAACATTGAAAATTCAATCGGTGTGCTGCAGCTTCCTATGGGTATTGCAGGTCCGTTAAAAATTAACGGTGAATACTGTAATCGTGAAGTATTTGTTCCCCTTGCAACATCAGAGGGAGCATTGGTTGCATCCATTAACAGAGGAGCATCAACAATAACTGCTTCGGGAGGAGCAAATGCAAGAGTCGTATCTGATATCATGACCCGTGCACCTGCAATTAAATGTGAAGGGGCAAGTGATGCCTTAAAAATCAAACAATGGTTTATTGATAATTTCGATGAATTAAAAGAGATTGCTGAAAGTACAACTTCTCACGGTAAACTAATTAAAATTGATCCTATCTTAATTGTCGGAAGTTATGTCTATCCGAGATTTGTCTTCTCAACCGGAGACAGTATGGGAATGAATATGGTAACAATAGCTTCTGAAAAAATCCTCGACAAACTTGCAGAGGAAACCACCGCAGTTCACATTGCATTAAGCGGTAATGTCTGTGTTGATAAAAAACCTGCGGCCATAAACCTTGTTGAAGGAAGAGGTAAAAGTGTTATTGCAGATATATTGATACCTGAGGATATTGTAGCTAAAAAATTAAAGACAACTGCCGAAGCAATCGTTGAGGTCAACACAGCTAAAAATCTGATAGGCTCAGCGGCCAGCGGATCCATGGCATTCAATGCCCATTATGCAAATATGGTTGCAGCAATATTTTTGGCAACCGGCCAGGATGCTGCCCATGTTGTTGAAGGTTCTTTAGGTATTACAACTGCTGAAAACCGTAACGGCGATTTGTATTTTTCTGTTAACTTGCCTGACCTGCCTGTTGCAACAGTCGGAGGAGGAACCAGTTTGGAAGTTGCTCATGAAGGACTGGAAATTCTGGGCGTTGCAGGTTCAGGGAAAGCACGTGAATTTGCAGAAATTGTAGCCACAACAGTTTTGGCAGGTGAATTGTCACTTGTTGGAGCACTGGCTGCAGGACATCTTGCAAGGGCTCATCAGGAACTTGGAAGAGGATAGTCATGGATGATTTTTTAGATTCACTATATCCGGAAATAACTCTTGAAACTGATGATTTGGCAATGACCATATCCGTTAAAAAGGATTATTCTCAAATTGAAGATTTGGATAAAAGAAAAGAAGAATTCATCAGTGATTTAAATGAGTTTATAAGGGAATTCAGTGAAACTTCTGAATCCAAACAGTTCATGACTTATTTTGACTAGTATTTGGAATCCAGTTTTTCAAATACTTCTTTAACATTTACTTTTGTTTCAAAACACCCTGTTTTTTCAAGTAAAACTCCCTGCGGGCAAAAATCAGAAAGCAACATCATCATCTGGTTTAAGTCTTCATGGCATGCCACACCGAGAACCGCCTGAAATTTATTTTCCATTACTATTTTTTTAACAAAGCTAGATCCTGGAACAATATATAATTTATAGCCTAAAGGGTCTGATTTCTTTTTAATAACTCCAATTGAACATAGTCCGCATTCAGTACAATTCAGACCTTCCTTTTGAAGGGTTGCTGGACAGTCCCTATGTCTTAAACAGTGAGGCAGGAAAATCAATGTTTTTTCAGCGGGGATTTGTCTGAATCTCTCTTTGTTGATGTCGTCCCTTACCTTTATTGCAATGTTATCAATAAGGTTGTCATCCAGTTTTAAAAATTGGGCTATTGTCTTAAAGGGGGAATATAATAAGTCAACAATATACAACAGAAATCTCGGAAATTTAATTTTGTTTTTACGTGCTATTAAATATCCCAATATTACAACGATGACGAACAGTATTAGGAGCAGTACGGCCAAACTGACAACCAGCTGTCCTAAAAACATATAAAATGAATCGATGAATAACATTATCTGACCTAAAATTTCTCAATAGTATAGTTATCAAATTCTCTATTTAATTTAACGCCTGTAGGTGTTTTTACTATCTCAATTCCGGATAAACTGTCACAGGAACATAAAACATTCTGTTCAGGATGGGTTCCGGGGATAATATTGCAGTTCAGATTTACTCTATCTCCTATTGATATTACTGTTTCCAGATGTTTTGTTGACGGATGATTCTTATTTAAAATAACAAGCGGTGAAGATTCAACACGGCTCAGGTAAGCCTGTGACCGGATGGCTCTTTTATCTTTTTTAAAGTTTGAAACAGCAATAATGTCATCTGATTCTAAAAACTGAACTATTTCCTCATTGTCCTGTGTTGCGATAAATAACATTTTCTTATCATCACCCACCTTGACAACACCTACCATACCTGTTTCACCTTCAAGAAACAGTATTTCATCATTTTTAAAATCAATTTTGGCCATAATATCACTAAAAAATAAAAAAAGAGAGTAAATAAATTTACTCTGCAAGTTCAACATTGTCGCTTTGACAAGAAGGACAAATTACTTTTTTTCCAAGTCCTTTAAAGGAATTTCCACAGTCTTTACAGTGGTATTTTTTTGTTTTTAATTTTTTCATATCAACATCGGCCATTGGCCCTCCACTTGAACACATATTTTATCACCTTGTTAACTATATTTGTATCGTAATATTATTAATAGTTTATTTTATTTTTCATTGATTCGATTTCAAGCAATGTTTTTTTATCAGGGTTTAGGTTGTATTTAATTTCCAGATAATACAGTGTCTGACGGTAAAGTTTATTTTCCCTATACTCATCACTCAGCTCGTCAAGCAAACTTAATATGAAAGGATTGGCCCCAGTAGGTATTTTCTCACTTTCAATCAGTTCCACGCACAGGTTTGCTGTTAAATCCTGAGTTTCATTTTTAGATTGGATATTTTTAATTTCCCTGTATGCCAGTGGACTCAAATCATATTCCATGCTGTAGTAAAACAGTGCCAGTGCGGTATCGGGATGATCTTTTTCAATATAATAATATCCGAGATTTCTGTAGCATCTTGCAATATCCTGAGGGGAATACGCATATCGTAAAGCGTCACAGGTCAGTTTAAAGTATTCATCAAAGTCACGGGTGTGTATTTTATGTATCTCTGCCAGTTCCAGTATTATTCCTGAAGAAACCGGATTTATTTTAACTGCTTTTTTCAAATACTTTTCAGCTTTCGGGTATTGTCCGGTTTCAAGAAGTAAAAATCCGTAAATATAGTATAAATCAAGCAGTGGCTGGCTGTCGGGAATATATCTGAGTTCCTTTTTTAAACCGATATAGTTTCTAAACACCAGTTCTTCTAAAAGATTTGTAAAGAAATGATACTCGCTGATGTCGTCATCTTCAAACATTGGTTTAAAAGTCGCCATGAACTCATCCAGTTTTTTAATTGGAGTTTCATAATTTCCTTTATCTATATCATAATATATGTCATTTAAAATGTCGGCTATTGGAGTTTCATTATCTGAAATTTCACTAAATTCATTTTTTTCATCTTCACTCAGGCAGTCCCACATTAGTCGTGAAATCTCCTTTATAATCTCTGTACTTTGGGGATGGTCTTTATAGACTTCAATCTGGCTTGACAGGTACTGTTTGTTAAGCTCATTGTTTTCACCAAGATTTGACTTAATATTTTCAATTATTTTTTCATACATTTACACACCTGTTTGGGCAATATTTTTATATTACCTCTAACCTATTTATTAATGTATAAAAACTTAGTTTTATATTTTTATTAAAAAAATTTTAAGGTGATTATGAAATGGCAAATCAACCAATTTTCATCCTTCCCGAAGGAACCGAAAGATATTCAAAAAGAGATGCTTTAAGAATGAATATCACTGCAGCTAAAGTATTAGCCGGTATTGTGAGAACTACTTTGGGTCCTAAAGGTATGGATAAAATGTTAGTTAATTCATTAGGCGATGTAACCGTTACCAATGACGGTGCAACTATTATGAGAGAAATGGAAATCAACCAACCTGCAGCTAGAATGCTTGTTGAAACAGCTAAAAAACAGGAAGAAATTGTCGGAGACGGAACCACTTCTGTTGTCGTCATTGCGGGAGAATTATTATCTAAAGCTGAAGAATTGTTGGATGACGGAATTGCAACATCCGTTGTTGTAAAAGGATTCAGAAACGCTACTTCAAAAGCTGTTGAGCTTTTAGGCGAAATCGCAATTGATGCTGATGATGAAGACACTCTTAAAAAAGTGGCTGTAACCGCAATGAGCGGTAAAGGATCTGATTATGCAAAAGAACACCTTGCTGATTTAGTTGTTCAGGCAGCTTTAAGAATCAAGGAAAACGGAAAATCCGAAATAGACAACATTAACATTCAAAGGATTTCCGGAGACTCAGTTGAAGACTCATTTTTAGCTGAAGGTGTTGTAATCGATAAGGCACTTGTATCAAAAAACATGCCTAAATCTGTTGAAGACGCTAAAATTGCTGTAATGAAATATCCGATAGAATTAAAAGACATTAATACTGATACTAAAATTGATATAACCAGTCCTGACCAGTTCGAAGCATTCCTTAAAAACGAAGAAGACATGATTAAGGAACTTGTCAATAAAATAGTTGATTCAGGAGCAAACGTACTGTTCTGTCAAAAAGGTATTGACGACATGGCTGAACACTACCTTAAAAAAGCAGGAATCATGGCTTATAAAAGGGTTAAAAAATCTGACATTGAAAGAATCATAAAAGCTACCGGTGCAAAACTTGTAACCGACATTGATGATTTGACTCCTGATAAATTAGGTACAGCAGGTCACGTATATCTTGATAAAGTATTTGACCATGAATTAACTTTCATTGAAGATTGTGATAATCCGAAAGCTTCCTCAATTGTTTTAAGAGGCAGTACCCGTTATGTTACCGAACAAATCGCAAGAGCAATCGATGACGCACTTGGTGTGGTCGCAGCAACCATTGAAGAAGGTAAAGTCCTCATTGGAGGAGGGGCCTGTGAAATAGATTTGGTAAAACAGTTAAGGGAATATGGTGAATCTGTAAGTGGAAGAGAACAATTAGCTATCTTAAAATATGCTGAAGCTTTAGAAGTCATTCCAAGAACTTTAATTGAAAATGCAGGTTTGGACACAATTAATCTGATTGCAGACTTAAAGGCTGCTCATGAAGACAATCCTTTCATTGGAATTAACGTATTCACCGGCGAAGTGGTGGACATGAAAGAAGCTGGAGTAATCGAACCTTTAAGAGTTAAAATCCAGGCTTTACAATCTGCAGGCGAAGCTGCCGAAATGATCTTGCGTATTGACGACATGATTGCAGCAAGAAATGCACTTAATTCCACCGGACCTGATGAATCCGGAAATGATGCAAGCGGTATGCCTCCGATGCCACCTGCCGGTGGTATGGGCGGAATGCCTCCAATGATGTAAAATTATTTTTAATTTTACTATTTTTATTTTTTTTAATTTTTCATGCTTATTTTTACAAATACTTTATTAAACATATTGTTTTTTATTCCAACTTAACTTTATTCAGTCGTTTTGGCTTAAATAGCTTTTAATCATGTCCAATTTTATAGGATAATTAATCTGGGCACTGTTTTAATTTTAATATATTCAAGTTACTTTAAAAATAGTTTCATATAATAAAACAGGATTATAGACTAATTCAAAAATAATTTTGCTTTATAGCTGATTTTCATAGTGTTTTAACTTTATTTTTAAAAATTAAACTCATTTAATGAGTTTTACTAAATAAAAAGGTTTATATAAGATATTTCTAATATATTGTTACTGCGATTGTATATTCTCGCAGATGTTTAAAAATTATTAATGGAGGTAAATTATTTTGAACAAAAAGATATTACTCACTTTGTTAATATTACTCACAGCTATTTTCTCAGTCTGTGCTATCTCAGCAAGTGATGTTAATGTTACAGATTCATATGCTACCAACTTAGTAGATGACACGTCAGATGCGTCAGTCCCACTGGAGAATACTGCTGATTCATCAGAACTTTCTGTATCAAGTGATTCAAATGTTGATAATGATTCATCTAAAGTTTCTCTATCAAG
>CACZNW010000141.1 GCA_902782595.1 uncultured Methanobrevibacter sp.
AAAAAGAGGATTGTGGAGTACACTTATGCACAAAAAAGATGTTTGGACAAAAAACCGAAAAAAGGAGCATTCAACTTGACAGTCCCGTGTCATGATGTAATTTAAATAATATAAGTGTCTAAAATAATATTTGACAATGACAAGTTTAATAATTTTTTCAGCTATAATCAAGCTAAAAAATCAAATATTGTTGTTGTATAAACCTTCCTGATTGAAATAATTTCCGGGAGGCCATATCTAAGAGTGCATAGCGCATAATAAAAATCGTAGGAATTACGATGCAGTAATTTCCTAAAAAACTTTTTTAGGTTTGCAAATCCCTTTTTTTGAGGGGAATATTCAAAGCAGACTAATTAGGGACAATATTATGAATTCTAAAAGATATAAAAAAGTGGCTGTTGGTGGAACTTTCGACAAGTTTCATGATGGACATAAAAAATTATTATCCACTGCTTTTGAAATAGGAGAGATTATCGAAATCGGCGTTACTTCTGATGCTTTCGGAGGATTAAAAGGTGATATTGATCCTTGTAAAGTGAGAATGACCAATCTTAAATCTTTCTTTTTGGATAAAACTAATTTTGTTGTTGTTCCATTGGATGACCCTTACGGCACCACTATTTATGATGAAGATTTTGACGCAATTGTTGTTAGTGAGGAGACTGAACCAACTGCAGTTAAAATTAATAAGATTAGAATTTCTAAAGGTATGAATCCTCTGGATATTGTTGTGGTTAGTTTTGTATTGGCCTATGATGGAAATCCCATATCTTCTACACGAATTAGAAGTGGTGAAATTAATCAGAATGGGAAATTCATTGAATTTTCAAAAAAATAATTGACATTTTAAATAAAAATTATTTTTTTAATCATATTTGAGGTGGTTATATGGCAGTAAAAATCGATTCTGATTTATGCGGACATATAGAAAATTGTCCTGTACAAGGTTTATGCATTAAACTTTGTGAACAGGGAGCAATCATTGAAGAAAACGGAGATGTTGCAATCGTTCCGGAAAACTGTGATGATTGTGATTTGTGTATTCAAAATTGTCCGAATCAAGCTATATCCAAAGCATGAGGGATAATATGTTTAATATTGAGAGGAGTGGTGAGGAACACCGTAATTTGACTTACAAAGATAAAAACTGTGTGGGTTGTGGAATATGTGTTGAAGTGTGCCCGACTGAGTCTTTAAGATTGGGGCCACGGGTTCCAATTGCGCGTGGTTTAATAGAAATGGATTTGGTTTCCATTAATGAAAATTCATGTGTGTTTTGCGGATTATGTTCACTAGCCTGTCCATTTGATTCATTATCATTAACTGTTGATGGAATTGACATTAAAAATATTGATTCATATCCGGTTTGGGATGTCGAATCCGGAATAAATGATGAAGAATGTATCTATTGTGGCAGATGTTATTCTATCTGTCCAAGGGATTCAATATTATTTGAAAGAAAACTTCCTGACCCTGCTGATTTGGTCAGAGGAGAAATTGACATTGACAGCAATCAATGTATTTACTGTTCTTTCTGTGCAGAAATGTGTCCTACAGGAGCTATTGCAATTAAAAATATTCCGGCATCAAGCAGTGACTTAGTTAATAATTCAATTGAGGTGGATGTTTCAAAATGTGTTTTCTGTGGGATTTGTAAAAAAATCTGTCCTGAAAATGCAGTTAGAGAAATCTGTTCAACTTGTATGTTGTGGGATGAAATCCAACCTCCTGTAATTAGGGGTGAAGCAATTATTTCTGAGGAATCCTGCGTATACTGTTCATGGTGTTCTGAAATATGTCCGGTTGATGCAATTACGATTACTAAACCTTTTGATGGAAAACTGGAATTAATAGAGTCTGATGAAAAAATATGCAGGGGAGATTCCTGTCATGCATGTCGGGATGTATGCCAATGTAGGGCTGTTGAAATTGTTGATGGAAAATCCGTTACTAATTTGGACTTCTGTAACCTGTGCGGAGCCTGTGTAACTGCATGTCCCCAGGATATTAGAATTTTATCAAGAACCGCTATGAAACTAAACAATATTAATTCAGAATCATGGAATGAAATATTGAATACATTATTAATTGGAAAATAGAGAGTTTGACTCTCCATTTTCAGATTTTATTTATTATATAATCTCTTTCTTCTTTTAACAATCCTTTTAGATTGTTTTGTGTTTTATTGGTTATATTTGACATATAACTTCCAACAAGGAGCACAATAACGATTAATCCTCCGATTATCAGGATTAATTCGGCACTTCCCTGTCCTTTATTGTCGAGTTTTTTTCTATACATGGGTTCTGTTGTCAAGTATGGTGTTTCTAACATCAATGATGTCATCTTTTGCTTTTAAACTGACATCGCTTGTGTTCATGTATGATCTGTATATGGTTAATGCAAGTAATGCAATAACAATAACTCCTCCGAACAGAAGAATGTATTCTGCTGCACCTTGACCGGAATTTTCTTTGAAGAATTTTTTCATTTTTTTCATTTTTTTCACCAGTTTTATTTTGGATTTTTTACTATATTAATATTACTATTTTTCAAAAAAGTATTACTAAATTGCATTTTCAGGGTGTTTCTTTTCCTATTTTTCCATTAACTTTATAAATGGTGTTGTATATACTTTATAATAGTTAAATAATAGAGTGATAATAATTGATAAGGGTGAAAACGTGGGAAATACAATAAAATTAGTTACAGGTTTTATTTTATTTGTAATTGGTGTTCTCATTGCATATGAGGCAAGTGTATATAATCTGATAGATATTCTTTTAATTGTTGGTTTTATTATCTCAATTGCTGGAATTATCTTAATAATCAGTTATTTTGTTGATGCGAATGCTGACAGAACATCTAATATGATTAAAGACTTTTTAATATCTCGTGAAGTGAGTAATTCTCCTTTCAGATCAAGTAAAAAATCAAATTCTGAAGGACCATTAAAAGTTCGTAGAGATTATGATGATTATGAAGATGCAGGTCATGAGGGGTATACTGCTTCTTATGACGATGAATATTATGAAGATTCCTATGATGAGTCTAAACATGTCTTAACCAGACCTCCGGAATCTGAATATGAGGATAATGTTGACAGGCAACTTAATTTCACTCCTCATTACGGTAAGCCGATGAAAGTAACAAGGGCTCCCAGAAGACGTGAGGATGAATATTATGATGAAGAGATTTCTGAATTCATTGTTGAACCAAATAATAATTCCGGTGAAATCCAGGAGGCTTTAGCTCAAGAAGAACCTGTTGTCGAACCGGTAATCAACACTCAAAGGGAAGTTGAGCCGGAGGTTGCAGCAAGGGAAATAAAAATCGATGTTAACGATCCCGAAAGTCTGCCGGTTCCAAAATCACTTAACAGTTATGTAATTGCTGATGGCTGTGTTTTAACTTCTCAGGAAGCATTTGATAATCTGGCTGTTAATGTTACTAAAGAAATTATGCTTGAAATTCCTTCCTTAAATGATTTATCAGACAGATTCCTCTCTCATGTACCGACAATTTATTCCAGAGTAATTATAAATGAGTTTGATGTATCAGATATGTCTTATATGTTTTTAATTTCTTCACTTTTAAAACAGGGAGTTCATATTAAGACAGTTCCTAAAGTTCATTCAATTAATCTGATTACTGATGATTCCCATGCAATGATTATCTCAGAAGGTAAAGGCAGTATGGAATATGGTGCAATTTACAATGATAGAAATTCCATTTCAAATATCCGTGCAGATTTCGAAAGGACTTGGAATATCGCATCCAATTTGGATGAAAGCATTATAATGAATGCTGCATCTGTTGGAGGGAAATAATGGAAATCAGATGGCTGGGGCATTCCGCCTTTGAAATTATTAGTGATGACAACGTCAGGATTTTAATTGATCCGTTTATCAGCAACAATCCTTCCTGTGATGTTCCTGTTGAAGAATTAAATCCTGATATTATTTTACTTACTCACGGACATTCCGATCATTTCGGTGATGCTTTAGAAATTTCAAACAGCACTAACGCTCCTATCGCATGTATTCATGAAATATCACTCTTTTTAGCAAAACAGGGGATAAGAAACATTGGTGTTAACATAGGAGGCTCATTCATATTCAGAAACGTTAAGTTTACAATGCTTGATGCCAAACACTCCTCTGACATTGATGTTGTTGACGAAACCGTACCGGGAGGAGTTGCCGCAAGTTTTCTAATAACTTTTGAAGACGGCACTAAATTTTATCACTGTGGAGATACAGGTTTATTTGGCGATATGAAAAATGTAATTGGTGCAATATATAAACCTGATGTTGTGATGGTGCCGATTGGTGACAAGTTTACCATGGGTCCTTTTGAAGCGGCACTGGCTTCAATGTGGATGAATCCAAAGGTTGTTATTCCAATGCATTATAACACATTTCCGCCTATTGAACAGGACCCTGCAATATTTGCCAATTTCGTAAGCCAGTTCAATCCAAATATTGATGTTGTGGTCATGAATCCTAATGAATATTTTGAATTTAATCCTGAAGATTATCAGGATTAATCTTTTTCATATTTTTTTCTCTGATGATACTCTTCATCGATGTCACATTTTCCGGATGGTAAAACCCGTATAATATCGTCAAGGGTTAGCAAATCATCTTCATTTATTCTGTTAATAATTTTCTTTGCTATTGCTTCTTTTTTTGTAAATCCAGGTTTTATAACAACATAATTGTCACAATGTGCTTCCAGAGCTTCGATTGGACCGGCCATTATTCGTCTGCCTTCGTAGTCAACTATTCCAATAGCTAATTTTACTCTTGCGCCCCGAATGAAATTTCTATGACCTCTAATAACAAATGATCCTTTCGGTAAAAATTCTCCCGATTCGGGTGTTTTTGTAACCTGATCCGGATGCACCCAAAATACGTCCTGAGATGTGAAACCCATCGACCAAGCAGATGAAAATGATGCTGCAAACTCCCCGGATTCTTTAAGAATATTGTCATTTAATTTACTACCATTTAATTTTATGGCAGTTGATGATGCACCATGTATATCTGCATGTAAATAAATGTCATTTGGTTCCAAGTATTTTTTGACAACACTTTCGTTACTGTTGGCATCCCTTCCTCCGATGACCAGAATCCCATCGGAACTTACAAACCATCTCAATTTCTCAAACCACTTCAGATTTTTCTTGACTCTCTTTTTGGGAACTGAAATGTTTTCCATTGCGGTTTCCTTTTTGGATTTTATTTCTTCAAGCTGTTTTTTGGTATTCTCAATAGCTATTTGTGCTCCCTTTGTTTTCCGTTTAGCCTTTTTAGCTTTTTCATAATAAATTTCAGCATTTTCGGGCAGTGTCAATTTCGGATCAATTATAATTGTTGTATCATCAATGTTTAAGGTTAAAACACCCATTTTGTCAATGGATTCATAAATCTGAGCTTCGGGCATGCCGTCCTTTTTGGCCTTTTTCAGGGTTTTTCCAATTTCTTTAAAGGAGTAGTCTTTACTCCTTGCCCGGTTAACGACATCAACTATATTTTGAATTGTGTTGTAATTAGAATAAATTACCTCTCCCTTATGCTGGCTGTCTTCGATAGTTTTATAAAAATTATCAAGTGTTTCTTGCTGTAAACGTAACCGTTTTTCAAACTTGTTTACTTTTTTATTCCATGCTGTTTCCTTGACCTTTTTTATGTCGGTGTTGACTTTTTTGGAATAAAATTCGTCGCATGCCTCATTGAATGTTTCATAATATGTTTTTTCATAATCCTCATATTTAATCAGGTCAAGTGCAACAACATCCTCTCGGGTTTCATTCTTAACAATCTGGGGCCTGACGGATTCCTCATTCAAACTGTCAAATAAATCCTTAAATCCTCTGTACAGTCCGGTTAACTGATCGTCGGTGACTTCACTGTTGCGTGTTTTTTTCTCAATTTCCACAAATTCATTCGCCCTTTCGATTATCTCTTCAGCGTATAATCCTCCAAAACCGTTTATTGCGAGGGTTCTTACAATATCACTTTCATTATCTCTGAACAATGATTTGAATTCATCTTCACTTGCGGAAATCGGATTGATTCCCCTCTCTTCCGGGAAAATGTACTCTCTTTTTGAACTTATGTCTCTTGTGCTCCAGTGCTTTCTTTTAAGAGGTAGTATGATATTGTTTTCATCATCCAAAAGAATTATGTTTCCCTTGTCGAATAATTCTACAATGATTGTATAATATTTATCCTTTTTAACTCTTATTTCAACTACCCTGTCGAAATTATGCTGTTTAACACTTTCAACATGTGCACCCTTGATTCTTTTTCTTAAAAGCATAGGGAAGGTGGGCGGTGTAGTCGGGTTTTCAAGAGGATACTGGCTGGTATGTATTCGGGAACCGCACTGCATTACCAAATCGATTCTGCCGGTTCCAGGTACATGAAACCTCATAACAACAATATCTTTGGTGGGTTGGAAGGATTTATCTACTCTTGCACCGCTCAATAAATTATTCAATTCATTACTTACTGTAAAAATGTCAACATTTGACATGGACTTCATTGTATTCACCACTTTTTTCATCAATACTTTAATATATTATAACTCACTAAAATTATATTAATATATTTAATTTAATGGAGGATATAAATTGGACGCTACTATTAAAGTTACAAGTATTCATATTGTATTTGGTCTTATAGCAGCTTTGTTTTCAGCCGCATTATCTCTCGGTTGGTTCGGTTTTAAAAATGACGTTTTTGCATTTTTTGTAGCAGCTATAATACTTTATTTTGTTGGTCAATTTTCTAAAAAAATCGCTGGCGATGAAATCTCCGGATTCAGCCAATGGTTATGGGATGGAATTTCACCATTTTTCTTTACATGGGTTATTGCATACACTTTATTTGTATTATACCTATAATCCCCCAAAGAAAATCCATATAAATGCGATAAATAATGAGGTAATAAGTAAAACTGGAGCTATAATCTTGCTGACGGCCACTACTGAACTTATTGTTGAAATCAGTTCTGTTGAATTTTTAGGGCCGAATGTATTCAGATTTTCTATTTTTTCGGTTCCAGTACCAACTTCTACTTTTTCCAAATCTTTCAGAGCTTCCTGAATACTTATTTTAACATATTCTATTATTTCTTTTCTTTTTGTTATGCCGATAGGGTTGTAACCTCTTGAAAGGGTATTGACCGTATGGGTGTCGGTTGTCATCACTTCAATTTCATCTATTCCCAGATCACTTGTGGCATCAATGATTTCCTGTCTGAATCCTATTTCCATATTGTTTGCATCAAACAGGACATATGCAGTTTTTTGACCACCAACTTCGACAACCATTGTTTTTATGCCGCTTTCACCAACACCGTCATGCTTGTCAAGAGTTTCCATATTGTTATGGTAACATCCAACTCTGATTTCATGTTCCGGCTGTTCGGGGTCAATTGTATCGATAACGTCAATCAGTTCAAATACTTCGGAATTTCCAGGAAGCACTTCTCCGCTTTCGGGTGTAAAGGAATTGTGACAGTCAACAATAATTGAATCCTGTACATTACAGTGGCTTCTGCTTTGGGCCATCATGCTCAATCCGACTCCAAATTCAATATCGTCAACGGCTTCAGGGGCAAATGTTGACAGGATAACCATGCTTCTGTTGAAAAACTGCACACCTATCTTTGCTTTTTTTGACTGATATCTTTTGAATTTACTTGCTTTTGAACCATATGTAACTCTTTCCAATCCTTTCTTCACTGCACTTTCGATTTTATCGATTTCTGCTACGGCTATGGGGTTGAAGTCGTGTGTTGAAGGACCGTGGGCAACCATAGTGAAGTGACTGAATCTATCTGCAAGAATTGTGGGCATATTTGACCCTCCCAAATCACCGAGAGGTCCCGGATGGACAGACGGTGAGATGAACAGTGCTTTAATTCCATTTTCGGTTTTAAAACTGACAAATGAAACAATTGTATCTATCGGTTCGCTCATATTTTCAAACAGTCCTTCCAGGGAGTTTGATCCTTCATTCATATGTGCAATGAACAGACTCAATAAATCCAGAACACCAATACTCAGATTTTTCTTGAATGGGGAGGCGATTATTTTGATAAATGCGTAAATGGCTAAAACAAATATTATTGCTGCAACCAGTGCTTTAAGTGTAATCTGAAGTATTAAAGGCCCCATGAAACTGGTGTCAATGAATAAGAATGAGATTGATATGTACATTGCAATTATAAGTACCGGTTGAATAAGACCTGTCAGGGCTGCAACGGTAAATCTAACTTTGGATGTTGCCCAGAAAACCAGGGTATTGAATCCGTAAATCAGAACACATGCAAACAACATGGAATTTATAAATATGTCCACATTAATCAGCCTTGAGATAATGCATCCCAGAAGGACAAATATTCCCAGAATGGTCATTGAAAGACCTGATAAAAACATTGAATGTTTAATCTTTAAGTTGATTCCGTGAAGACTGCTGATTACCTGTTGATTTAATGCGCCACTCATAATTGAAGTTATACCAAGCACTACAAATCCGAATAATCCTCCATAAATGAAATCTTCAAGTATTCCCTGATTGGGTGTTAAATCAATTAAATAATAAGCGCTACCGATTAAAAAACTTATTATCATCATTCCGATTATGGAATATTTAGTTTTTGGCAGGGTTTTAATATATTTTGATAATCCTGCAACACTGCTCATGCTTGACATATCAATTTTTCCTCAATGAATATTTCCTAACCATTAATTTTATTAAATTTAAAATATTATATACTCATAGATTTGTATTTATGAGTAATATATATTTACTCATTAAAGGTGAAATAATGGAAAAAAAATTAGATGTTCCTATTAAAGATGAAAGTTTAAACAATCTTAAAGCAGGTGATGTGGTTTACCTGACCGGAAATATTTTAACTGCAAGAGACCAGGCCCACAAACGTATCCTTGAACGGGGAGCTCCATTGGATATTGAAGGTGCTGCACTATTCCATGCGGGACCTATAATCTCTCAAAAGGACGGTAACTATCGGATGGTGGCTATCGGACCCACTACTTCCATGAGAATGAATCCATATCAAAGTGATGTTCTGGATATGGGTCCGAAAATTGTCATAGGTAAAGGTGGAATGGATGACACTGTAAGAGAAACTTTAATTCGCAATAATGCAGTATATGTTGTTGCAACAGGAGGTTGTGCCGCATTATATGTGGATGCTGTTGAAGAGATAGAAAGTGTGGATTGGCTTGACCTGGGTATGCCTGAGGCAATATGGAATTTAAAAGTTAAGGATTTTGGTCCGCTTATAGTTGCTATGGACAGTGAAGGAAATAGTTTATACGACTAATTATCAATATAAAAATACTTATATATGAATTAAATTATAGTTATGATTATTAAATTAACAAAATTTCAGATTAATTTGGAGGAAGTGTTATTATGGCTGATATTAATGAATTAGCAGAAAAAAAGTTTAAATCAAGAATGACTAAAATTAGAAAATCCAACAGGGAACCTGAAGAAAAAGCTAAGTTTTCTGAAAAGATCGGTATTTCTCTGGAACTGGAATTCCAAAATAAAAACCCCGATAAACTTACTGATGGTATTACTATCATCACCAGTCCTGAGGGTAAAGTTTTGTATGCAGATTATTTTTATGGAATCCCTGAAGAAGATGAATATACTAATGTTGAAATTGGTGAAAAACAATTAAAATCAATCATTGAGTTCTTTGGCGATTTTAAAGTAGAATTGGATGATTCTGATTAGATGATAATTAATAATTCATTAGATGAAGTTAGAAAAAGAGAAAATGCTCTTTCGATTATTAAGAATATAGTTGAAAATAATGGCAGGGCCTGTTTATTTGACCTAACAGGTCTTTCCGGTGGTTTTATAGCAAGTCCTTCTGAATTAAGTCTTTTGGAAACCTATGTGGGTCCGGCAATTTTTGAAGATGCACTTCAGGAAGTCGGGATAAAACATATGGGCGGTGAAAAGGTTCTTGCATTAAACAGAACTTCTTCCGGAATTTTAGCCACCATATTAACATTGGTTAAAAAAGATTCCAACGTTGTGCATTATCTGGCAAAACTGCCTGCTCATCCGTCAATACCACGTAGCTGTAACCTTGTCGGGGCCAATTATTTTGAAACTGATATTTTTGAAGAATTTACTATACCTGAAAACACATCACTTGTTGTAATCACCGGTTCTACAATGGACCATCAGGTAATTGATGAGGCCGAATTTAAAAGGATAATTCAGATGGCGCATGAGAGAAATATTCCTGTAATGGTTGATGATGCATCAGGGGCAAGACTTAGAACCGTTGTATTTAATCAGCCAAGAGCATGTGATTTGGGAGCAGACATTGCCATTACAAGTACAGATAAACTGATGCCTGGTCCAAGAGGGGGACTTATGGCAGGCCGTAGGGATTTAATTGATGAAATAAAGGTTAAGGTTAATCAGTTCGGTCTTGAAGCTCAGCCGCCGCTTGTGCTTGCAATGTTAAACGGCATTAAAAACTTCAATGGTGAAAATCTGGTTAAAAGTTACAACAGAAAAGATCAGTTATCTGATTTATTGGATTTGAAATTCAATAATTTTGAAAAAACCCCTACAGGAGTCATGATTTCACCTGAAGGACTGGCCGGTGAAGTAAATATTTCTCATAACTTGTCTGATGATGATCTGGCATTTATTTTTTCATTTATTTTACTGAAAGATTATGGGATTATCACCATTCCGGCTGTCGGGATGCCCGGTGCATCACCAACAATAAGATTTGACTTGTCTACCCGTGATGCATTTAATTTGAATTTAAAAGATTTATCAAAAAAAATAGAGTCTTCATTTGACAAATTACTTGATGTAATTCCAAATGAAGAAAAATGTAGGGAGATTGTATTTAGTTTTTAATTATACATTCTCCGGATATTACTTTTTCCAAACTGCCGTCGATTTTTTCAACAACCAGTGCGCCTTCTTTGGAAATGCCTACTACATAACCGTCATAATATTTGTTGTAAGGTTTTCTGATTTCTACAATTTTGCCTATGGTGTATGAACGTTTTCTCCATTCTTTTAGGATTTCCTCATAACCTTCATGGTTAAACAGTTCACTTATTTTTTCAAATTCTTCCAAAAAGATTCTTATTAAAAGATTAGCATCTCCTTTTCTTCCGAGTTCCTTTTCAAGGGTTGTTGTGCCGTCCTGTAATTCTTCGGGGAATTCTTCGATATCCAGATTTGCATCAATACCGACTCCGATAATAACGTTCTCAATGGTATTGAATTTTGCAACTGCTTCGGTTAAGATTCCGCAGACCTTCTTATTTCTGATTATTATGTCGTTGGGCCATTTGATTTCGGGATTTTCAACACCTATTTTTTCAAGAGTTTTTGCAACGGCAACTCCTGTTGCCAGTGTGATAAGAGGAATATGGGAATGGTCAACATCGGGCTGAAGTATGATTGACAGCCATACTCCTCCCAGTGGGGATTCCCAGGATTTTCCTGATCTTCCTCTTGCATCAGTCTGCTTTTCAGAGATTACAATGCTTCCGTTTTCAGCATTGTTTTCGGATAAGAATTTGGCTACGGTATTTGTTGAACTGACTTCATTGTAGATATACAAGTTTTTACCAATATATTTTGTGTTTAAGTCTTTTGAGATTTCAGATGCTTTAATATAGTCTGTTTCCTGTTTGCCGATGTCTTTAACCAGATTTGCAAAATCATGAATGTCAACATCCCTGATTTCACTGATTGTTTCATCGGAGATGTTGCCGCTTTTTTTAAGCAGTTTGATTATTTCATCTCTCATTATGTATCTCCAATGGAAATCTTATTTTCTTTGCATCTGTTGACTTTTAACTGCATTTTGGTATGATCCGACTGCTGCTGAGATTGCAGCTATCTTTTTGGCAGGCATGAATGTTGATTTTAACCTGTTTACATATTCAAGGTCTTCAGCGATAACATTTACCATTTCATCTTCAATGCCTTTCTTATATGTATCAATGAAGTGGGTGTTTAAATCACCTGAAATAAAGTTAGGATTTCTTAAAACAGCTTTATGGAATGGGATTGTAGTCTTAACACCTAAAATGATGTATTCGCTTAATGCCCTTTTCATTCTGTTGATTGCATCATTTCTATTTCTTCCATAGGTAATCAGTTTTGAAATCATTGAGTCATAGAATGTCGGGATTGTATAGTTCATGTATACTCCACTGTCCAAACGCACGCCAGGTCCGCCGGGTGATCTGTAACCGGTAATTTTACCTGGATTTGGTGAGAAATCATTAAGAGGATCTTCTGCATTGATACGGCATTCAATAGCATGACCTGTTACCTCAATATCTTTCTGTTCATAACTTAACTCATCACCGTTGGCGATTTTAATCTGTTCTTTGATTAAATCTGTATTTGTGACCAGTTCGGTAATAGGATGTTCCACCTGTATACGGGTATTCATTTCAAGGAAATAATAGTTTCCGTTGTCATATAGGAATTCCACGGTTCCGGCACTTTTATATCCGATGTATTCAGCAGCTTTAACTGCACTGGATCCCATCTCTTCCCTTAACTCTTCAGTCATTATTGGTGAAGGAGCTTCTTCCAGGAGTTTTTGATGTCTTCTCTGAATGGAACATTCCCTGTCGGCTACATGGATTACGTTTCCGTGTTCATCTGCCAGTAACTGGAATTCAATGTGGCGCGGTTTTTCAAGATATTTTTCAATGAATACTGTTGAATCACCGAAATTGGTTGAAGCAACAGATTGAGTGGATTCAATTGCACGTACAAGTTCTTCTTCTTCGTAAACTGCACGCATACCAATTCCACCCCCTCCTGCGGAAGCTTTTACAATAACCGGGTATCCGATTTGGCGAGCTATCTCTTTGGCCTCTTCAATATCGGTTACGCCTTCGGGAGTACCTTCAATAACCGGAACTCCTGCCTTTTTCATAAGAGCCTTTGAGGTTATTTTATCTCCCATCTTATTGATTACATCTCCGCTCGGACCGATTAATTTAATTCCGTTTTTTTCACATTCTTCACCGAATTTTGCGTTTTCAGCTAAAAATCCGTAACCCGGATGGATTGCATCTGCTCCGGATTCAATTGCAATATCAATAATTTTTTCAATATTCAAATAGGATTTCGCAGGTGAAGGATTTCCCAGCGGATAACTTTCATCAGCGTAATTTGTATAAAGTGAAGTTTTGTCTGCATCAGAGTAAATAGCCACGCTTTTAATATCAAGTTCACGACAAGCTCGCATTACTCTAATTGCTATTTCTCCTCTATTTGCGATTAATACTTTTTCAAACATTTGAAACCTCTGAAATATTTTAATTAATATATAATTATATATTACATGATATATTAAATATTTGATTAGATGAAAAAAATTACCCGTAAAAAACATTTAGAAATGAAACTTCAACAGATTCCATCTCATCCAAATCCCGATGTGAATTTTGAACAGTATACTACACCATCTGTTATTGCATCTGATTTAATCTGGAATGCTTTCGGATTCGGAGACATCGATAATAGAAATGTTGCCGATTTGGGATGTGGAACAGGAATTTTTGCAATAGCCTCTCGGTTAATGGGAGCTGACAGGGCGGTAGGTATTGATATTGACCCTGATTCTCTTGAGGCTGCAGATGTTTATTCCCGAGAATTGGGTCTTGACAATATTTCATTTATATGTGGGGATATTTCTGATTTTGAATGTGATGTGGAAATTGATACTGTCTTTCAAAATCCTCCTTTCGGATCACAAAAAAGGGCAAAAAGAGGTCAGGATTTAAAGTTTGTTAAAAAGGCATGTGAGTTGAATCCGGAAGTTTTATATTCATTTCACATGGCTTCCAGTAAAGATTTTTTAATTGATTTTTACAGTGAAAATAATCTGGATATCACTCATGTATTCAGGTATGAATTTCCAATTCCAAAAATTTATGAGTTTCACACTAAAGAAAGGACAAATGTGGATGTTATTGTAATTAGAGCGGTTTTGTGAAGTTTAAATTTTTGCAATTTTCTATTTTTTTAGCTCAAAAAACAATACCTTTATATAGGGGTTAATATAAACTTTATATTAATATATTCTCTGAGTATAAAAAAGTTGGTAGCATAATAAAAAGCTACGGATATTATAATTGATATAATATTTTGTAAA
>CACZNW010000142.1 GCA_902782595.1 uncultured Methanobrevibacter sp.
GCCTCAATAACTTTTTCTTTATCATCCATTATTAACACCTTTAACTATAGTTTTGTCGGATGAAGTATTAAAGTTTAATCTAAAAAATTGGAAAAAAGAGTATTTTAAAAAATAAAAATGAAAAAATAGAAAATTAGAATGGCAGACTTGCATAGATACTATTAAGTCTGAATGAGTTGGTATTCCAATTAACTATATTTCCAAATGAGTTTCTTGTACTTGTTGGGTCTGCAACAATCCATTTACCGTCAACTAACACCTGAGCCCATACGTGACCGTAGGTACTTCCGCTACTAAACTTACATGTACCATGAACGTATCTGGCAGCAATACCTGCATTTCTACACATTGCTACAATCAGGTGTGCCTGATCAACACAGTTACCTGATTTGGCATTTAATGTTCCAACTGCACCATATTTGGTATCATAATAGAAACTGTAGGATATTTTATCCCTTACATAGTTGAATATTGCTTTTGCTTTTGCTTCTGTACTGGTTAAACCACTAGTAACGGATTGAACAATTTTTGTAATTGCATTGTTATTCACTTGACAATTGGTAGTAGCTTTAAGGTATGCAGATAAATCTTTAACAGTACATTTTTCATTTAAACCTGAACCACTTTGACCGGAGCTACTTCCGGATGAAGTTGAAATTGTCACATAATTCGGCAAACGATTATTGTTGTCTTTATTACCGTAGAATGATAGAATTCTTGACTCCGCATCAATTAATTTATCATAAGCTATGTTTCCCAATACTGATGAAGCATAATTAGGTGCCAAATGATTTTTACTGATGAAATTCGCAGTATTTTTTGCAACAGTAATATAATTGGCTTTCATTAAATCAGCATTAATATTATCTCCTGAAGGAGAACTAGGAGCAGTAACTCCGCTGATTATTGGAATATCAGTGGTTTTTGAAATACTGATTTGATAAATGGCCTGACTCATTAAATATAAGAATTCCGGCATAGTAAAAGTTAAACCGCCTGCTGTAACAGTTGAAGGTAATTTACTGTTACTTGCATAATATGATTTAATTGTATTGGCTCCTGCTATTATATTATTAATTGAAATAGAAGAGATTTTCAATACAGTTAATTTAACACTGCCTGAAGTTGGTAAATTCAAATTATCTCCAGCAAATTCATAAGATACAGTGTAGTTTCCATAGGAATAACTTGCAGCTAAAGTTACATAACCTTTTGAGTCAGTCGTAGCTGTGTAAGTATTTGAATTTACTGTTAACTTAACAGTTCCACCGGAAATAGGATTTTTATTAACATCAAGCAGCAATAATTGAGTTGAATGTGATCCCTGATAAAAGGAAGTGGACCCTTTCCATTCAAGAGTAGATTTAGTTCTTTCAACAACACTGATTGGTGTGGATCCGGATTTTGAATTAATTTTAGAATCGGCTTTAACCGAATAGCTTACTGTATAATTACCAACATCCAAATCGATTGTCTGGGAAATAACCCCATTTTTATTGGTGGTTTTTTTGTACGAATTACCGTCAATAGTAAGGGTAACACTTTTACCTACCAACGGAACACTTCCTGATGTTAAAGCTACTTTAAATTGTGTTCCAGCACCCTGACCAAAGGTCTTTGTACTTTTAACAGTGAAAGTAGGTGTTTTACTTGGAATAATATACAGTTTACCTTTTGTACTGGATGCTTTATAGACACCAGATTTGGAGAAACTGTATTTGACAGTGTATGTTCCGGCTTTAATAGAAGGTAATTTAAGTGTAGCATAACCGTTGCTATTTGTTTTTTTGGTATAAGTTTTACCGTTTACTTTAAATTTAATAATTTTGCCGCTGCCTGGTGCATAACCAAATTTATTGAGCAATCTTACTTTAATCTTTTTGGTACCACTTTTAAGGAAAGTGTAATCGGAAGCGGTTAATGAAGTGGTTGATGAACCAACAACTTTAACTTTGTTGGTTTTTGTCAAACCATCATTATTATAAGATATAATCTTATAGGTTCCTTTTTTAAGGTTTTTCAATGATAATTCAGCTACTCCTTTACTATTAGTTTTTTTAGTATAGGTTTTTCCGTTAATCTTGAATTTAACTTTTTTATTGGCCAATGCTTTGCCGTTACTTTTAAGGAATTTTGCATAGAATTTTCTGCCGTCTGTGTAGACCTTACTTACATCACTGGCTGTGATTGTGGTTAATATCTTAACAGTGCTGGTCAAGTTATAACCTGTTACCGGATTTTGTGCAGTAACTTTGTAAGTTCCAGGTTTAAGATTAATATCTAAGGAAGCAACACCATTGCTGTCGGTTATTTTAGTATAAGTATTACCGTTTGCTGTAATTTTAACTTTGGTATTTGCCAATACCCTGCCGTTTAAGTCTAAAAATTTTGCAGTGTATTTTGTACTTCCCTTATAATACTTAGTAATATCCTTTGAAGTGACTGTTTTTGATACATCAATAGTAGATGTTGCATTATTTTCACTTGATATAATATTACTTTCTTTAATGTTAGTTGATAAAGTACTTGAATCTTCAGATTTTAAAACATCAATTGATGAATCATTATCAACAACAGATTCATATACTGATAACCCGTTTTGATCTTCACTGGTTGTGATGGATGTATCATTATCCAGATTAGTAGTATATACATCTGTATCATTTACATCACTAGCATAAATTGAACCAACTGATAATGCAACAGCAAGTACAACTATTGTAGTGAGTAATATTTGTTTGTTCAAAATATTTTACCTCCATAACAATATTTTTAATATTCTACGAGATTTGTCTCGCTTACTAAATATTTATATGCAAATATCTTATATAAACCTTTTTATTAGCCAAATCCAATTTAATGAGTTTAATTTTAAAAAATAAGGTTAATATATAGTTAAAATAATGCATTAAAGTGATTTTTACTTGAATTTAACTATAAAAACATTAAAACATATGAAATAAATTATAAAGACAAATAAGAATATGAAAACATAAACATTGATTTTTATAGTAGTATTGAAAAAAACAGTATAATTTAACAATACTAAATAGAAAAATATCCTATATACATCAGATATATTAATAATAAATTTATTTCAAGGCAAGAGGAGATGAATGATAACTTTAACATTGAAATTTAATTTTTTCTTAACAAAAACATTTCATTTCCGAAATACCTGTTAAAAGTAATGCCTGTTTTTCCATGACATATATTGCATGCATCCGATTACCTGAATTCAAAAGCAGTTAAAATTCAACAATATATGGGAAAATTAAAAAAAAGAAAACAGGTAATATTAATTACCTGCAATTTTACTTCGATTAACATCAATGCCTTTAATTACACGACCGAAATCATTATGTATGACGTTTTTAACAAATTCCAATGTCTCATCATCAGTTTCACCAGAATCCTCCTGTGAAATCAAATCGAAGTTTTTAAAAACGGTGACTATTGTATGTTCACTTAAGATCTCGGGCATATTAAAAATTAACAAGTCTTTCTGATTGAAGATATCAAATTTTTTCCAAATTGCATAATCGGCACTACCTAAATCTTTTTTAAACCTTTTTTCAAGCCAATTTTTTGATATGCCAATTTGTTTTGCTTTGCAGTAGGCAAATACTCGTGGAAGAATAATACCTATCTCAAAAACCAGGGCAAAATCAGCATATTTTTCTTCACCGTCCTTACCCCTGAAATACCAGTCATAGATTTCATCAACTTCCATTCCGGTAATACCGGCCAGTTTCAATCCGTTGGTTTTATGTTTCATCAGGTAATCTTCAATTATCCCAAATCTTCCGTTCAATATTAAATCATTGATTCTTTCCCGGTTCTCTTTAAATTCCTCCGGGGTCATGCTGGAATTTTTACAGGCAATTTTAGCCGATTTTTTAGACAGGATATTGTCAACATATATCTCAATTTTCATATCCAGATAATCATTATAAAAGCATTTGAATTTAATATTGCCGGATTGACCTAATTTAGAATAGTAATTAACTTCTCTTTCTGTTAATTTGGCTTTTTTCAATGATTTGTTAAATGATTTGTTTTTGAAGTATTTGAGAAAAACATCCAGATGATTCGGAATAACATTATTCTCATATAAGTCAAACAACTCCTCATATTTGATGAATCCGTTTTTGCCCAATTCAATATAGTCTTCAATTGTTTTAACCGGAATGTCATAAATGACTGAAACTTCACTTTTTGTTTTATTTGCTTTAAATCCTTCAACAACCAAATCAATGGTAACCTGTTTATTTTCCCTTGAAAACTCATAAAACAAATCAAATTCTGGGTGTTTTAACCATCTGTTAATAATGGTATTTGACAGTCCTACACTCTTGGCTGCATCAGGTTTATTCTTACCTTCTCTTCTTGCCTGAAGATATTTTTGCATCAGCGCTTCAGTTGTGGTTAAATAAAATTGAGAGGCAATATTGCTTGCTATAAATGTGTCCTGGTCCTTTACATACCACTTGTTAAATTCCTTTTGTGAAATTTCACTTTTAAGAATAGAATTATAGAAATCCTCCTTTTGAATATTCTTCATGAATTTTTTCTTTCTGCTTTTTTCATATTCACGGTCAAATCTCAAGTGGAAATCTGTTTTTTGCTTTTTACTGGTATTGTATATTTCTAAAAATTCTCTTGGTGTGAGATTAGCTGAAAAAATAGCTTCCTCTTTTCCTTTACCTTCTTTAATTCCATTAATAACCAAACCTTTTTTAACTAAACCGGAAGTTATTTCACTGTTTTCGTTTTTAAAATTATTGAAAATGTCCAGTTCACAATGTCTTGACCAGGAATCATACATGTCCTTTGAGACATTTATGTGTTTAAGAATACCTTTTTTATTCCATCCAATTCTTCGATAATATAAATATTTCTCCATAAGCAACTGTGTTGTTTTTTTATAGAAATCTGAATAATTGGACTCTCCCTGATAATACCATCTTAAAAATTCCGTACGGGTTATTTTACTTAATTTAATGGCCTTATTTAGATTGTGTTTTTGCAGATGCTTGATTAGTATTTTCTGTCTTTTTAGTGTATATTCCTTTTCAAATTTTTTGTAAAATTCGTCATTGGAATCTTTTGAGAGAATATACATTTTATCAAATTCTTCACGGCTCATACCTGCAATATCAATGGCGTCATTCAATGTTTTATTCATTTTGAGTTCTTTAAGGATGATTTCCCTTTTGACATTTCTGGATCTTTTATAGAATCCTCCACCCATGAACTGATTTAACCAGAAATAATAAACGTCATATGGCAATTTAAGTTCTTTAAGTGCTTCCTTGTCGTCCAGACCTTTCTTTTTTAATTTAAAGAAATCATTAATCATGAGTTCATTATATAAGATGAACGGTTCGTTTAAACTGCCATCAATAAATGATTCCTTTTCACGGTAAAACCAATGCTGCACTTCCATTTCATCCATAGATGATAATCTTTTGCTTTTGTCAATATCTTCAAATTTCAACAGATTGTCTTCAAATGTTTTTTCCAGTTTACGATTTACAAGCCTGTAAAACTCACGGTAAGGCTTTTGATTTTCACTGCCTTTAATATATTCTTCTGTTTTTTTAATTTCAACCGGTTCAATTTCATTCTTATAAAATTTGGTTACTAGAGTTCCTATTTCAACATACAGATTAATTTCAGCCAGATAATCTTCAAATTTTTCCTGATTGATTGTGTAGTAATGTCCATGGTTTGTAACAGCATTGTATTTTGACAAATCCATTAAAAGTAAAATGGATCTTCCCTCGTCAATTCCCAACTCAATTAAATCATCACGTGTGAAATTGGAATCCTGCAGGGTATTCTGTACACTCAGCATGAAATTGGCATTTTCTATTTTCTGATTGCAGTTTTTACACATGTTGGATATTGACTTTAAATTTGAACTTCCGCAGATAATGCATGTGTCAAAATGAATATCTGCATGTGTCGGTTTTTTATAATCTGGGATTTGAATGAATTTTTCTTTATCACAGTAATCTCTGAAGTATTTTTTTGAAATGTAATACAGGCGTTTATGTAAATCATAAGCCAGTTTCTTCTCTTCGTATTCATTCAGGTTTTCTTTGTGGATTTTATTCCTTAGATTATATGCATCCTGAAGTTTACCTTTATAAATATAGGTAATTTCACCTAACCTGTATAGGTTATCGGTTTTTTTATAAAAGGAGATCAGATTAGGGTCCAGTTTTTTCTTTGAAATCCTATATATGTCCTTAACTAAACTTTCAAGAAAAAGAGTTGCATCTGCCGTTACCGCCCTTGGAGAATTTATCACATCTTCTTCCAATTTTACACCAATTTCATACAGTTCTTTATTAAAATTTTTTAAAAAATCAAAATTTGTCATTTGAATCCTCCCACATAAATTAAATGTAGTAATTATTATTAAATAAAGAAGTATATAAGCTCTTTGAAAAATTAAAAGCAAAATTGATGTTAATATGTAATTTAACGACTTTAAATCAATATTTACTTCATCGTGTGAAAAAAATGTGGTGAAAATTATGGCTAAAAATGAGTAAAAATAAAAAAAAGTTGAAAAAAAGGCTAATTATTCAATAAATATATTAATGACCTTTTGTTTTTCCAGTTTAACCTCATCAGGTGCAATACCATAGTTATAGTGTTTCAGCTGACCGTCAACAGGCAAAACGGAAACTATAATCATATCATCTTCATGATATCTTTCGGTGTTGAAAACCTGTATTTTCTGATTAACGGAATTGATCAGAATATATGTTCTCCAAGCAAGAAGAGGGCCGTTCAGTTTGGGCCAATCAATTTCTATAAAAATAATATCGCCAATTACTTGCTCAACAATGATAAAGTCATCCTTTTCAAATGGGAAATCCCTCTTGTTGTTTTCATAGAATTCCTTAAACAGGAAATATATAAAACCGCTTTCATCAAAGGCAATTCCTTTGATGAAATTTTCTGTTTCCGAATATATCAGTCCGGGCAGAACTTCCTGCTGGAAGGTATAGATTACCTCATAATCAGGGGATTTATCAGTAGTTGCAATATTATTAAAATAATACAACTCCTTTGAATTTTTCACATTAACAACTGCCAGATTCTGCCACTTTTCAACATCACTGCCGGGATTGACACATATCCTTTCAACAATTCCAGAATATTCGGATTCAACATCAACATATGCACTGTCGGTTTTCACTAAAGCCATAACCTGACCTTTATCAACATACTTTCCGTTTTCAACATTTATAATGATAATTCTTCCGTTGAAAGGAGATTTGATGAAATAAAGATTATCTTTTACAATATCCAAAGTAACATCTTTCATTGAATCACACTGAGAATTTTTTCCAAATAATATTATGTAAATTCAAATATTTAAAAACAGTTAAAACTCTACGACCTAAAAGAGGTCGGAGTATTCTTTCAGTAATTTGATAAAAAATAAAAATGGAAAAAAGTTAAAATTAGAATGGAAGACTTGCATATGTCGCATGCAAACTATAAGAGTTCGTATTCCAATTAACAATTTGTCCTAATGAGTTTCTGTAACTTGTAGCGTCAGCGCAAACCCAGTTATCTCCGATTAAAACCTGTGCCCATACATGCCCGTAGGAACTTCCGCTGCTAAATCTGCAGGTTCCATGAACATATCTGGCAGCCAGACCCGCTGTTCTAAACATTGCAACAAGCAAGTGTGAATGGTCAACACAATTTCCTTTTTTGGCATCCAATGTACCTACAGCACCATATTTAGTATCATAATAAAAACTATAGGATACATGATCCCTTACGTAATTGAATATTGCATTTGCTTTATCATAATCACTGGTTAAACCGCTTGTAAGGGATTTTACAAGACTTTTAATTTTTGAATTACCCACCTGACAGTTACTGGATGATTTAAGATATGAACTTAAATATTTAATTGTATTTTTCTCATTTACTCCTTTAACTGATTTTGAATAAGTAATGTCAATAGATTGTG
Source organism: uncultured Methanobrevibacter sp. (assembly GCA_902782595.1). Classification (GTDB taxonomy): domain Archaea; phylum Methanobacteriota; class Methanobacteria; order Methanobacteriales; family Methanobacteriaceae; genus Methanocatella. The sequence goes on from CACZNW010000142.1 coordinate 8,009, forward strand.
ATGTTGAATTTCCAACATATTCATTACTGCCTTCAAATTTCACAGTAACTTTATAAGATCCAACCGGAATACTGGTTTTGAATTTTGCATATCCGTTTGAATCAGTCTTTGCAGTATATGTTTTGGATTTAACGATTAATTTTAAGGTTTGACCTGATATTGCCTTACCATTTAAATCTGTCAGCAACACTTTAAAAGTTTGTGAGGAATCTGAAAATGAATTTCCGCTTTTCCAGGTAAGTGTGGAATTGTCCCTCAGTTTAACTGTAATTTGACTTGATTCTGATTTTGCATTTATCTTGGAATCCTTATCAATTGAATATTTAACTGTATAATTGCCAATATCCAGATTAATAGGTAAAGAAGCTATACCGTTACGGTCTGTGCTTTTAACATAAGTTTTATTATTAACCTCAAATGTAACCGCTTTTTTAACTAAAGCAACACCTCCTGCTGTTACAGCTACTTTAAATGGAGTACCTGCACCGTAACCAAAGGTTTTAGTGCTTTTAACAGTGAATGTGGGATTGCCTGTAGTGATTACCACAACATAATCCGAAGCGCTTGATGCCTTATAATGGCCGGTTCCGCTGAATTTATATTTTACTGTATAAACTCCTTTTTTAAGAGACGGCAATTTAAGAGATGCCACTCCTTTACTGTTGGTTTTCTTATTATATGTTTTGCCGTTAACAGTAAATTTTATGTATTTGCCGGAACTTGGAGCATAACCCAGACTGCTGGTCAGAGTTACTTTTATTTTTTTGGTTTCACTTTTAAAGAAAGTATATAAACTGGTTGATAATTTAGTTGAAACCTTATTGTAAACCTTGATTTTATAAGTTTTGGTTAAACCATCCTTATTATAACACACAATCTTGTATGTTCCTTTTTTAAGGTTTTTTACAGATAAACTTGCCATACCATTGGCATCTGTTTTAACTTTATATGTTTTTCCTTTCAGTTTAAATTTGATATATGTCTTGGCTAACGCTTTACCATTGCTTTTTAAGAATTTGGCCTTGAATTTCTTATTGTCATCAGCCACTTTATTGAGGTTGCCGGCACTGATTGTTGATAAAATTTTAAAGGAAGTTGTTAACTTATAACCAGTTTCCGGGTCAGTTGAAACAACTTTATAAGTGCCCGGTTTTAAGTCAACAGACAGGCTTGCAACTCCATTGGCATTGGTTTTTCGGGTATATGTTTTGCCGTTAACCGTAATGGTTACGTCCCTGTTTGCCAATGCGTTTCCGTTGCTGTCAAGAAATGTAGCGCTATATTGAGTACTTCCCTTATAATATTTGGTAACATCCTTTGCTATAATTGTAGACAATACCTCAAAAGTATTTGTCAGATTGTTACTTGCTTGATACATATCATCACCGATGAAATATGCACATGCAGTGTATTTTCCCGGAGTTAATGATAAATCAATACATGCAACACCGTTACCGTCAGTATTGGCAGTGTATTTTACGCTGCCTATTACAAAATTAACTGTCCTGTTTGCCAAAACCTCATTATTGCCTGAATCCTTTAATGTGACACTGTAGGATCCCTTATAGTAAGTAGTATTGGTAGGTGATATTAATTCTGTTTGATTTTTAGCCGTTTGTTTTAAGGAAGCATCATCATTGTTAGTTGATAAAGTATTTGAATTAACAGATTCCAAATCATGTGAAATCTCAGTTTCCACATACCCGTCACAGACACTGGTGAGATTATCCGAATCTGTTATATTAACATCACTTGCCTGTATCGCACTAACTGAAAAAATAAGTATTAATGCAAAAAGCATAGTGAGCAATATTTTTTTGTTCAAAATATTTTACCTCCTCTATTGAATTTTTTTAAAAAAAAAACATGGGATTTTATCCCACTCACGATTATTTATTACAAATATCTTATATAAAGCTTTTTATTTACTAAATCAGTTTAAAATCATTTAATTTTATTAAATAAGATTAATACTACATTAAAATTAAGCTTTTAACTGATATTTGGTTAAATTTAGCAGTGAAAAGATAGAATTATATGGATTATTTTTTTAACAACAATATTTAATTGAAAATAAAAATAATGATTATTGACCTTATCATATTAAAATACTTGCAGTTTAAAGTTATTTTAAAATAAAACATTGAATAAATTTTGATTACACTTGAAATTACTGCATATTAACATACATATTTAAAAATAAGTGCGACAAATCAAATTTCAAAATTTCACCATAACAAATTATTTATCTTTTCAAAATCAATTAAAAAACATGGAAACTACTCCGGAAGATTTGAAAAAATCAATTGAAAATATTTATAAAAGACTTGATAAAGTATCACCTCTTGAATTTGACTGCGGAAAATTATGTGGAGAAATATGCTGTGTCTATGACAGCGAAGATTATCCCAACGAAGACCTTGCATTATTCCTACTACCTGGTGAAGAACTGATATATGAAGACAGTGACGAATTTGACGTCTACTATATTGATGCAAAGGAACTTGACTTTCCCCACTCCTGGAAAGGAGATGTATGCCTGGTCAAATGCAGAAACCCACCAAAATGTGACAGGAAAATCAGGCCAATCCAATGCAGAACTTTCCCGCTAGTGCCTCACATATCCAAAAATGGTGATTTCCATTTGGTAATTGATGAAACCGAATTTCCATACAAATGCCCCATTATAGAAAATAATATGGAATTCAATGAAGATTTCATAACTGAAAATTATGAAGTATGGAAAATCCTGATTGAAAATCCACTTGTTTATGATTTTGTTGATAAGGACTCAAGAAGAAGAGAAAACCGAAAAATCGAATATGAAATTATAATTTAAATCCCATAAACCATTTCCTTTAATTGATTTAAATACCTTCTCGTTTATAATACATATGAAGACAAATGTCTTCCAGATTAAATGAATCTGAGGTGAAAAAATATGGGATTTCTTAATAATGAAGGACTTTTTAGTGAAGAAAAAAATGTGACAAATGTTAATTCATTTGACAGCCTGAATGAAAACAACAAACCGCAAGTTCAGGAAGATGCAATGGATCTTGTTTTTGTCCTTGACAAAAGCGGATCAATGTGGAACGTTGTAGATGACACCATCGGAGGATTCAATGCATTCATTCGAAGAGAAAAAAACAGGGATATCAGAACTTTTGTAACAGTCGTTCTTTTTGATGACAGATACCATATTTTGTATACTAGAAAACCAATTGAAGAAGTAAAGGAGCTTACAGATAGAGAATACTTTGCAAGCGGATGTACAGCTCTTTTGGATGCAGTTGGCACCACAATTGAATCTCTTGACAAGGAAGTTTCCAGAAAGGTAATGTTTGTAATTACTACCGACGGTCTTGAAAATTCTTCAACAAAATACACAAAGGACAAAGTTAAACAACTAATTCAGTCACATGACTGGGAATTTCTATTCATCGGTGCAGAAATCGATTCATACAGTGAAGCATCATCATTGGGAATCAGCAGATATCGTGCTGCCAATTATGAAAAAAGCAGTGCAGGTTTAGGAGCATTGTTTGATTCCGTTTCAACATTCAAACGGTGCTACACAGAAAATGATAGAGTTAAAAAAGATTCAAGTTGGAAAGAAGGATTAGACTAAATTCCAATCAATCTCTTCTTTTTTATTTTCTTTTAAAAATTCGTTGGCTAGTTTAAAATGATTGCAGCCTAAAAATCCGCGTCTTGCTGAGAACGGTGAAGGGTGTGATGTAATCAAAACAAGATGATTCGGGTTTGAAATCAGCTCTTTTTTCTTTTCTGCCTGTTTGCCCCAGAGCAAAAATACAATCGGCTGTTCCTGTTCGTCCAATATTCTGATAACATTATCCGTGAAAATTTGCCATCCGCATTTACTGTGAGAGTTGGCATTGCCGTCTTCAACAGTTAAAACAGTATTCAGTAAAAAAACACCCTGTTTGGCCCAATTTTCAAGACATCCTGACTCTGGAATCGGATAATCATATTCCATATTGATTTCTTTAAAAATGTTTTTCAGTGAACGGGGAATTGGTCTTCCTTCAGGTGTTGAAAAGGCAAGCCCGTGTGCCTGACCGGCTTCATGATAGGGGTCCTGGCCTAAAATGACCACTTTCACATTGCTTAACGGCGTGAATTTAAAAGCATTGAATATTTCCCCATAAGGAGGATAGATGGTTTTTGTATTATATTCTTCAAATATAAAATCCTTTATTTTTAAAAAATAGTCTTTTTTAAACTCACCGGCCAGAGCCAAATCCCAGTCATTGCCTATCATAATTATAATTCCACTTATTTTTCTTCTACAATCTTGCCTGTCATATGGTCAACTGTAATTTCAAAAACTTCAGTTTTATTTAGAAGTCGTGAGATTTCATCCACAGTATCTTCATGAGACGGGAAAAACTTATCTCCCAGATATGTTAACCTTTCCGCTTTTTCATCACTGTCAGTTAATATTTTAATTTTTCCAAAAACAATTACGCTTTTGAATGTATACGACCATCCGTCATCGTTTTCGACTCCCTTATCGACAACACAATATGAAACCTTATCATATTTTTTAACTGAATCGTTTTTATGGCCTTTCATCGCCCCGTGAAAGTAAATCTTGCCGTCAACATATACATGACTCATTGGAACTGCATATGGATAGTCATAATCTCCCAAAAGAGCCAAAACACCTCGAGGCTCATCAGTTAATATTTGTACACATTCCTCTTTTGAAAGCTCCTGTTTTTGCCTTCTCATCTTTCTAAACATTCAATCACCAAAAATTAAAGGATGACAATTACTGCAATTATGATAAAAATACAGATTAAACATAAGCAGCAACTTAACTTTGGAGTATCATCCCTTCTGCGGTCAGTTGAATTGTTTAAGTTAGTCTGCTTAATGGTATACTTTTCATTGTTGTCATATACATCGGCAAGTTTAATTGCTACCCAAATAGATCGAATTAAACTGATCAGCAGCAATACAGCTGCAAATGTAATTATTAATGTTGACGGAATGGCCTTACCGTAAATTGCATAAACTATTAAGTAAAAAAACCATGGAAACTCATAGGTAATGCCTTCAAGTATCCAATTTTTATTATTATGTTTCGATCCGATGTAGATAAATCCTATACCATTTAAACCAATGATTACCGAAAGGATTACCCACCATGAGTTTTTAATTTTTTCCAATAGATTCATATTTATTCTATTAATTTATTACCGGTTTCAAGTTTTTCAACAGTTTTCTGACCTTCTTCAGCCATGTCACTGAATGCATTTATGGTTTCCTTCATTCTAGGCAGAGCTTGAGTTTTATAATTGCTTACATCTTCAATGGCCTGCATTGCCTCTGCAAATGCTGACTTTAAGACTTCAGGTGAAATCATTGTTTCGGCACTGTGCTTTTGAATTTCACTGCCCTGCTCTTTAAGCATGTGTGATGTGGATTCTATGATGTTTTCGGTTGTCTGGTTTAGGATATTGATTTTATCCATGACAATTTTTTGATCATACAGTGCACTTGCAACCATAACTCCTGTTCTCAATGCTGAAACGGTTACATTTTTAGCACGGTTTACTCCGCGAATGAGCTCTTTATTGTTACGTCTAATAACATTGAGTGAAACTATTCCCTGCTGATTTACAACTATCATCTGCTGCATATCCATGATTCTCTGTCTTAATGGGAATAAAATCTCTTCACGGACAAATGCAATTTTTTCCTCATCGACACCCTCTATTTCAGCAGCCTGTATTTGCGCTTCAATTGATGCATCCATCTGTTTACCCAGTTCAATATCGGCAAGAAGTTTATTTGTCACTTGTCTTAAGTAATTTTCCTCATTTAAAAGAGTAATATTGTCGTTTTGAAGTACTTTACTGCTTTTATCAAGGGATTCTACAATGTCAGAGATTGCCCCTTCGGCTTTTTCATATTTTGCAAAGTATTTTCTAACAGGATTCATTAAATTTCCAATAACTCCTTTTTTTGCAAAATCAACTCTACTTGGGTCCAAATCCTTCATCTGTTTATTTAACTCAAGTAACTGATCTCCAATATTGTCGGCATCCTTACCACCTTTTGTCAAATCAACGAATCTTGTTGCCAGCATTTCATTGTGAGCCGCTGATCTTGACATGTCATTTAATCCGAAATCATCGAGAGGTTTTATTATATTTTCCCTTTCCTGAGGATTGGTCAGATCTGCATCAAATATTGCCTGTGCATTACTATTTGCTTGATTTTTAAGATTGGAATCTTCTAATTTTTCTTTCTGTTCATTTAAAGAAGTTTCAACATCTTCTTTAATTTCGTCTATATCTAATGAAAATTCAGCCATTTTTTATCACCTTTAATTTAAATAATCAATTTTATTTTTATCAATTTTTTCGCTGAAGGTATCTATAACCTTCCCGTCTTTAATAATTTCAACTTTAACATGGTCCGGATCGGGCAATTTGTAGGTTGTATAAAATCCGAAACTTAATGCATATTCACTATCATAGTAAACATTTTCCAATGTTTCGGTTTCATGACCAATCTCTGAATCGTTTGCATCAAAATAGGTTGTCTTTACATTATATCCCTTCAAATCATCAGGCACACTATTAAATATGGCCTCTGTGTACAATGTGTATGATGCATCTGAATCATCATAATCATCTGAATCATTATAGTCATCTGAATCATCATAGTCATCTGAATCCCATCCTTTTACATCTGTTATTGTTAAATCAACAGCATGCTGGTCTTTAACATCATCCTGCACCGGAGTGTCATGTCCTCCAAAATTAGATGTCAGGACAAATATACCTCCGATAAGCAAAACTGCGACTATCAGAATTATGAAAATTGAACCGTTGGAAAATATATTTGAATTTCCTTGATTGGATTCACTGTCAATACTATATCCGCAATCCATGCAAAACTTTGCATTTTCAGGCAATGTCTTTCCACATTTAGGGCAATTTTTAGTCATATTATCACCTAATACTCTTTAACAGAACTGATTAGATTTTCCATATCCTCCAGTAAGTTATTGACTTCATTCGGAGATTCGTCAGAAGAACTGATATTAATTACCAGTTCGTTGGTAAGCTCTTCAATCTGATTGATAATTGTTTTCATTGCATTGATTTTAGTTTCAATTTCATCTTGAACCCTTGGAGTGTCATCAGCAGCCAGATGAATAATATTCAATGCAGATTCTGACTGTGAATCGAATAATTTACGGCAGCTGTCAATTGAAGACATGAATTTATCATAAGTCAATTGAGGCGGTTCAAAACGTTTTTCAATTAAATCACGAACAACTTCCTCCTTAACATCAAACAATACATTCAAATCATTGATTTGTTTTTCATATATTTTAAGGGATTCGACACCTGTGTCTTCATGTTTTTGGGTTTCGACTTCATTATCAACAATTGCCTGTTTATTTTGAGATGTCTTTTCGACTTTCGGTTTTACGGTTTTTCTAACATATCTTTTGATATTGAAAACAAAATACAAATAAATTAAAGGCAATATGAAAAGAACAAGTGATATATACATTCCAATGGCGAATTTTGAAAAGGCAATCGGAACGGATATGCAAATCAAAACAACATAATACAGTGCAGCAACCCATGGAAGTGATTCATGTATCAGTAAAATGTCCTGAATATTTCCAAAACCCCTTTTTAACCTAATTTCAGATGCAGTTTTACAATCTGGAGCATACTGAAGAATTTCATCATCAGACAGATGTGCAACTCTAGGTTCCACTATAAATCTCACATCAGATAATGTTTCACTGCATTTTAATAGATTTCCCTCACTGTCATAAGCCTTAAAGTCTTCGAAGGTTATAGGTGAAGTCAACCTTTTGATTTCTCTGGATCTTGGAGTTTCAATAGACATTTATTTTTACATCCATAGTGTCAGTAAATAATATATTTGGACGTGAAAGTTTTTAAATATTTGTATTTAATTTGTTATTATTATTCAAATTCCTTTTCCAAAAGAATAGTTACCGGACCATTATTTAGGAGATTCACTTTCATAAATGCACCGAATTGTCCGGTTTCAACCTCCACAAATTCTTTGCATTTTTCTGAAAAATAATCAAATAACTCTGTGGCTTTATCCGGAGAGAGAGCTTTGTGAAAAGAAGGTCTGTTCTTTTTAGTATGAGCATATAATGTAAACTGAGGTACCAGCAACAGTTTTCCTCCAATATCCATTACTGATTTGTCCATACGACCATTTTCATCTTGAAAGATTCTTAATTTTGCAAGTTTTCCCGCAAGATAGTCGGCTTCCCTTGAGGTATCGTTTTCACCGAATCCAACAAGAGCCATCATACCGTCCTCTATCTCACCTACAATTTCACCTTCAACTTCAACGCTAGCGGATGTTACTCTTTGAACGACCAGTTTCATTTTTATTCACCTTTAATTCATCATCATATCATTGAATATTCAGATTTTCCAAAACAATATCGGTTGCATCCCTGACCGTATGTGCCGCTTCGAAAAATTCCTTTTTTTCAATATCATTCATGTGAATCGGTACAATCATGGCAACACCGTTTTTAGTTATTACAGCCGGAACTCCCAGTGAAACGTCTTCAACCCTTTCGATTTCACCGTCCAGATAACTGCTGACGGTTAGGATTCTATGGGAATCAGTGAGTATAGTGGACATCAGGTTTGAAATGGCAAAAGCCGGACCATATTCCGTTGCCCCCTTTTTGGAAATAATGGTATTTCCTGCACGTTTCAGCTGCTGAACAAGACCAGTAATATCCAAATCAACGTATTCAACGAAATATTTAAGCGGAATACCACCAATAGTGGTTGAACTTAAAAGAGGAACCATATGGTCCCCGTGTTCGCCGATTACCCTGGTATGTACCTCTGAGCTGTTAATGTCAATTTGTCTTGAGAAATAATTTTTCAATCTCAGGGAATCAAGGTGGTTTCCAACACCTATTACCTTGCTCTTTTTAAATCCTGAAGCTTTAAGGGCAACAGTTGTCATAACATCAACTGGATTAGTTGCAACCAGTATTATTGAATCCGGAGAATGCTCTGAAATTTTTTTAGAATAATAGCTTACAATTTCCGCATTCGGAATGGCCAAATCCAGTCTTTTCATTCCCTTTTCCCGGTGTATTCCTGCTGCAATCAGCACAATAGCCGAACCGGCAATATCATTAAAATCAGAACTTGGAGTTAATCTGCAGTCAATATCACGTGCAGCTAGTGCATCATACATATCATAAGTTTCTCCCTTTGCCTTGTCAAGACTTTCAGGTCTTGAAAACATTACAATTTCATCAACTGTATCCTCACGTGCAAGAGTAAATGCAACGTTTTTTCCGATAATTCCAGTTGATCCTAAAATACTTACCTTTACCATGGTAATAATATTGGTGTTTAATATAAAAAAATATTACTAGAATAAAATTTGGTTGTAAATTTGGACATGAATCAGGAAAAATATTATAAAAAAATTTAAATAAATCTTTAAAATTCGAATTTTTTTAAATAAATCAATAATTTTATATCAAATCATATCATAAAATTAATATTAGATTACATGGTGATTAGTATGCTTGATGAAGATTTGAAACTTGAAACCAAATGCTTTGACGCCAACGAATACGGTTATCTTTACGGTTTGAACAGGCAAATTCCCGATGAAGATTTTGAAAAGATAAAACCTTATTTTAGAAAATTCAAAAGAATGGACTTTGTAGAAGGAAACGTTCAGGTTACCGGCAGACCTGAAGGATGGAGATGCCTTGAAAAGGATGTGGCGAAGGTTGAAGAGATACTTGGAATAACAAACACTCTTGAAAAAAGACAAAGGAAGGTAAAGGAAGCGTTTGCAGACCCGATTAAAAAGGCCAATCTTATTGACCAGTCCTATGAATGGCTGAAAATGCTATTTGAAAAAACAGGAACAAGACCCGAACAGGACCTGTCAAGACTTGCCGTTCACTCAACTAAAATATACGATCCGAAAGACAGCTATAAAAATGGAGCGGAAAACGGGGAAGGAGAATTATTCATATACACTCCTCACGGAATGTGGTATATCATCAATAACAGCGGTGAATTTTCAGACACCTCCCTGAACAATGTTAAAACAAAACAGGGAGGGGCAGTAGGGCACAGATTAATGTATGATGATTTAATTGACAGACTGATTAGAATATACTGTGAAGAAAATTTATATACCGGTGAAAGATTATATTAAATTAGAGGTGGCTCGATATATGCAGAAAATAATTAACGCTCATTGTCATATTTATCCTGAAAAAATTGCTGATAGGGCAGTTATGGGAATTAGGAATTTTTATGATTTGGACATGTCCCTAAACGGAAAATTAGATGATTTAATAAGAGACGGAAATGAAGTAGGCGTGACACATTATCTTGTTCACTCCGTTGCAACCACTCCAAAGCAGGTAAAATCAATTAACGAATTCATAGCCCAGTCAGTGGATACTCATCCTGACTTATTCACAGGTTTTGGAACATTGCACCCCGACAGTGATGATCTTCAGGGTGATTTTGATTATCTAATCGATTTGGGTTTAAAGGGAGTTAAATTGCATCCCGATTTTCAGCTATTTGCAATGAATGAAGAACGTGCATTTAAAATCGGCGAAGTTGTAAATGATGCCAAAGTTCCTATGCTTGTTCACTGCGGTGATTTCAGATATAATTATTCAAATCCCGATCAGATCAAACCGTTTTTAGAAAAGTTTCCGGACATTAAATTTATTGGAGCTCATTTTGCCGGATGGAGCATGTGGGAAGAGGCAACCCATGAATTGTCAGGTTTTAAAAACTTATATGTTGATTTAAGTTCAAGTCTGTATGCCTTAAGTCCCGAAACTGCACTGGATTTGATTCATGCATATGGCAGTGATAAGGTACTGTGGGGAACCGATTATCCCATGTGGGAGTCTGTAAGTGAGATGGAATACTTTAATAAAATCAATCTAAGTGAAAAAGAGCGCTCACAGATACTTTATGATAATGCCGCAAAACTCTTAAATCTTAAAAAATAGAATTAATTTTTTTTATGAAGGCTTCAGCCGCAGGAGGAGTTAAGAGGCCATGTTCAATCAGGTCTTTAACTTCATCCAAACTGAACCATCCGTATTCACAATGTTCCTCACTGATTTTAACTTCATCACTGTGACAGGTTACCTTCATGATAAGCTGGATTGATTTTATATCCTGTGAGGTTTTGCATGCAGTGTAATTCTTTCTTACAACAGTATATAATGAGTCAATGTCAATTTCAAGACCTGTTTCTTCGAGGTATTCCCGTTTCAGTGCTTCATCAAAAAATTCACATTTTTTAACTTTACCACCAGGAATTTCCCATTTATCGGCATCATGAACTGAATCAGGTCTTATTTTTAAAAGCAGAATTTTATCGTTAAATACACATATTCCCCTAACTGTCAGTCCCCACATTGCAGTCATAATATCACCTGAAATATCCAGAATGAATTGTCAGGATAATTTAAAAAAAAATATTAAAAGGGATAAAATGTAATCCCTTATTTTTTCATCGCTTTTTCAACAGCCACTGCAACGGCAACTGATGCTCCAACCATCGGATTGTTACCCATACCAATCAAACCCATCATTTCCACATGAGCCGGTACGGATGAAGAACCTGCAAACTGGGCATCTGAATGCATACGTCCCAATGTATCTGTCATACCATATGATGCAGGCCCTGCGGCCATGTTGTCCGGGTGAAGGGTTCTTCCGGTTCCTCCGCCTGAAGCTACGGAGAAGTATTTTTTACCCTGTGCAATACATTCCTTTTTATATGTTCCGGCAACAGGATGCTGGAAACGGGTCGGATTTGTTGAATTGCCTGTGATGGATACGTCAACACCTTCAAGATGCATTATTGCTACCCCTTCACGTACATCATCAGCACCGTAACATCTTACTTTTGCCCTTTCACCATCCGAATATGCTTTTTCTTTAACTACCTTTACTTCACCTGTAAAGTAATCGAATTCAGTTTCAACATGAGTGAATCCGTTGATTCTTGAAATAATCAGTGCGGCATCTTTTCCAAGACCGTTTAAAATTACCCTTAAAGGTTTTTCACGAACTTCATTTGCTGAGTTTGCAATACCTATTGCTCCTTCGGCTGCTGCGAAACTTTCATGACCTGCAAGAAATGCGAAGCATTCGCTTTCATCACTTAAAAGCATTGATGCAAGGTTTCCATGACCTAAACCAACTTGTCTGTCATCAGCCACACTTCCAGGTATGCAAAATGCCTGAAGTCCTTCACCGATAGCTTTTGCAGCATCTGAAGCTTTAGTGCAACCTTGTTTGACAGCTATTGCAGCTCCAAGAGTATAAGCCCAACATGCATTTTCAAAACAGATCGGCTGAACGCCTTTTACAATTTCATAGGGGTCAAATCTCTTATCAAGACAAATTTGTTTTGCCTCATTGAGGTCTTTTATTCCATATTTTTCAAGTACCGGAGTGATCTGGTTGATTCTTCTTTCATAACTTTCAAATAAACTCATTTTTATTCACTCCTCGGATCTATTTTTTTGGCGGCATCGTCAAATCTTCCGTATTGACCTGTGGCATTGTCAATAGCTTCCAACGGGTCAACACCATCCTTGATTTGATCTAGCATTACGCCCAGGTTAATGTATTTATAACCTATGATTTCATCATCATCGTCAAGTCCGATTTCGGTAATATAACCTTCGGTCAGTTCAAGATATCTTGGTCCTTTTGCCTTTGTTGAGTAGATTGTTCCTACCTGGCTTCTGTGACCTTTTCCCAAATCCTCAAGTCCTGCACCGATTTGAAGTCCCCCTTCTGAGAATGCGGACTGGGTTCTTCCATAGACAATCTGCAGGAACAATTCTCGCATTGCTGTGTTGATGGCATCACAAACAAGATCTGTATTTAATGCTTCAAGAATTGTTTTGCCGACAAGTATTTCCCCTGCCATTGCGGCGGAATGTGTCATACCTGAACAGCCCAGTGTTTCTACTAAAGCCTCTTCAATAATACCCTCTTTAACATTTAATGTCAGTTTGCAGCATCCCTGTTGTGGTGCGCACCATCCTATTCCATGAGTAAAACCTGAAATATCTCCTACTTCTTTTGCTTTTACCCATTTACCCTCTTCAGGTATTGGAGCAGGGTCGTGATTTGCACCTTTGTGAACCGGACACATATTTTCAATTTCTGTTGAATATATCATCTTTTTACTCCAAAATTTCTTTAATCTTATATTTCTGTTTTTATATTTATAGTATTTTTGTAAGATGAC
>CACZNW010000143.1 GCA_902782595.1 uncultured Methanobrevibacter sp.
AAAACGATTTGATTTGATAACAAATAAATTAAAGATAGAAAAGCTTTTTTGATAAAAATCCCAGATATTTTTGACAGTACCATTGAATTTAAATATTGTACTTTTATATAATAATAGAAACAAAATTAAGAATAGTATAAAAATTATTCTTATTATTTTAATGGTGAATATAAATGACACATTGGATTGAAAATGTAGCTAGGGAACTAGCAAAAAGAGACACAGATGAACATATTATTGCAAGCGGAACCTCAATTTCAGGTTCCATCCACATTGGAAACTCATGCGACATATTTATAGCTAACGCAATCGGTAAAAAATTAAGAGAAATGGGAAAGCAGGCAAAAACCATTTGGATTGCCGATGATCACGATCCACTGAGAAAAGTTCCTTATCCCCTTCCCGAAGATTATGACAAATACCTCGGTATGCCATATTCAATGATTCCATGTCCTGACGGATGCTGTGCAAACTTTGTAGAGCACTTTGAAAAACCACTTTTAAGCGTGATGGACGATTACGGAATTGAAATGGAACCGAAATCCGGTTTTGAAATGTATAAAAACGGAGACTATAACGATTACATCAGAACTTCACTGGAAAAAGTTGAAGAGATAAAGGAAATCTTCAACGAATACAGAAGGGAACCTCTCGCCGATGACTGGTTGCCTTATAATCCGATTTGTGACGAATGTGGAAGAGTAAATACCACATATGCCTACGATTACGACGGTGACATTATCAAATACAGATGTGAATGCGGTCATGAAGGTGAAATGGATATTAAATCCGGAAACGGTAAACTCACATGGAGAGTTGAATGGGCTGCAAGATGGAAAATCTTTAAAACTACCTGTGAACCATTCGGTAAAGATCATGCCGCAAGCGGAGGGTCATATGATGTAAGCAGTGTAATATCCGAAAAAATATTCGACTACCCTGCACCATATCCTGTGCCGTATGAATGGATTACCCTTGACGGTGAAGCAATGAGTAAATCACACGGAGTATTCTTCGCACCTGACGAATGGCTGAAAATCGGACCTGCAGAAAGTCTTAACTACTACCTGTTCAGATCAAAACCTATGAAAGCAAAAGATTTCTCACCAAAAATGCCTTTCCTTGATTTCATCGACCAGTTTGACACCGTTGAAAAGGTATTCTACGATGAAGCAGAAGCGCCGTCAGAAAAAGAAGGTAAAAAATTCAGGGAAATCTATGATATAGTTCAGATTAACGAAGGAAGTCCTCTGCCTTTCAGACCTCCGTTCAGATTTCTGGTCAATGCATATCAGATTGCAGGAGATGACCTGGAGAAAATCTTTACAATACTGAAGAAAAACTCACAGCTGACAAAAAGCTTTGAAAACAAGGAATTTGCTGATTTGACCGAACTTGAACTGGCACAGTACCGTGAAAGGGTCGACAATGTAATCTACTGGCTTGACACTTACGCACCTAACTTTGTAAAATTCAAAGTACAGGAAAAAAGTGTGCCTAACCTGCCTTTAACTCCCGAACAGGACAAGTTCCTTGCTGAGCTTGCCGATTTAATCGAAACCACTGAATTTACAGACGCAGCAGCACTGCACGATGCAATGTATGGAATTCTCGAAGCTCAGGGATTAAAACCTCAAAAAGGATTCCAAGCTGTTTACAAGATGATTCTCGGTCAAAAACAGGGCCCGAGGGCAGCTTCATTCCTGTTGAGTTTGGACAAGGACTTTGTCGTGAAAAGATTAAGAAAAGAAGCTTAATCTTTTACTCTTATTTTTTTTTAAACTAATGTATTGAATTCCTTTTTCATTAAAAGGTCATCCACAAACCTGTAATCCAGTTTTTCAAAAATATCTATCAGAATATCATCCCTTGAATCAAAGCTGACTACAATTCCCTTGAATTCATAATCAATAGCTATTTTTTCAAGCTGTCGTATTAACTTATAGGATATCTTCTCACGATTGTCATAGGAGTTTAAAAATAGGGTTGTAATTTCAGCCAAATCCGCATCATAAACTTTAAAACTGGCACATCCGACTGTTTTTCCAAAGTTATTTAAAAGTAGTACCACCTGAGGATCATTTACTTCGCATCCGAATGATGCACACATTTCAATAAATCTCACATCCCTCTCATCAGTTACTATTATCTCCATTTACCTCACCTCTGTGGTATTTCCAACTTTTCTTAATTCTTCCTGCCAGATTTCCGGCCGGTCATCCCGAAACTTTAAAAACATCTCCCTGCATCTGACATCATTCAGCACCGCCACTTCAACATCATTGTTTTCAAGCAGATTTTCGGCACCCATAAGTGTTGTGTTTTCACCTATTACGACCTTCGGGATGTTATATAATATTACTGCACCCGCACACATCGGACATGGCGACAGTGTTGTGTATAATGTGCATTTAATATAATCTTCATAATCCAAACGTCCCGCATTTTCAATTGCATCCATTTCAGCATGCAGAACAACAGAATCGTTTTGAATAAGTCTGTTATGACCTCGGGATATGATTTCACCGCCTTTAACAAGAACCGCTCCAATAGGCAGTCCTCCCTCAGTCAAAGATTTTTCAGCTTCCTTTAAAGCCTCGTTTAAAAAATAAGCGTCAGTGTTCATGAAAAAAATAAGTTAATAGATGAGTTTAATCATCTATTTAAATCTGTTAAACAATCCTTTATTAGATTCTTTTTCTAATTTTTCTTCAAGTTTTGTAACTTGTTTTCTTAAATCAGAAATAGTTTTGCTTGATTCATTTGATAATTTATCATAGCTACTTTCTTTTACTTTTAATTGAGTTCTGAGTTCAGAAATTTCTGCTTTATATTTGCTAATTTGTTCCTTGTATTCCTTATCAACGTCTTCTTTGTAGTTGCCTATTTCGATAATTTCTGCTCTGAGTTTGTCGACTTCTTCGGAAAGCTCTATGTTTTCTTTTCTGGCTTCACTTAATTTTTCTTTTAAGTCTTTAACTTCATGAGCCAGTTCTTTGTTTTCTTTTTCTAATGCATCAACATCGATAGAATCTAATTTCTGTTGGAGTTTGGAGAGTTTAGAATCATATTCATCTTTAATAGTATTAAGTTCTGATTCTAACTTATCTGCCCTTACTTTATTAACTGCACCATCTGCACCGATTTTTCCTATTTGACTACTTAAATCAGCATTAATATCTAATTGATCGAAGTATTTCCTAGTACTTTTTTCAAGTGCATCAGTTAATTCTCCTTTGATTTTCTTTAACTCAGCGTTTTCCTTTTTAAGTTTAGGAATTACTTTGTTGGTTAAGTAATTGAGTTCGCTGGATTGGTTAGATAATTTTTTATCTTTTTCAGCTAATTTTTCTTTTAGATTATCGTCTTTAGAAGCTTTTTTAGGTTCTTCTTTTACAGGTTCTTCTTCAACCGCTTCACCTACAACTTCTATTTCAGGTTCGTTGATAACAGGTTCTTCTTCAGGTTCTTCCTCTTCAACAGCCTCTTCAACGACTGGTTCAGGAATTTCTTCTTCAGGTTCTTCCTCTTCAACAACCTCTTCAACGACTGGTTCAGAAACTTCCTCTTTTACAGTTTCCTCAACAACCGGTTCAGGAGTTTTATCTTCAACGACTTCATTGACGACTTTTTCTTCTTTTTTGGACTTGGATCTTAATTTTCCTAAGTCTAATTTTACTTTTTGCCCATACATAGCATTTATTGGTTTATCATCAGACATTAAAATCACCATTATAGCAATATTAATTATAAAAATTCAACTACGATATACATTAATAATTTAAGTTTTTTCTATATTTAAGTATTTTTAAAAAAAGACCTTAGAATTGAGTTAATCTTTTGATTATACCATCCATTATTTTTTTATTTAAATCCTTATCATGCTTTAATTATCTCATAATTGAGTGAATTTATTTATGAATTAATAAAGAATTTATTTTTTGTGATTTTTGGATAATTAATTAAAAATCTGGTCACTGTCTAAAATAGTCATGAAAATGCATGATTTTTTTCTTGGATATGTTGTGTCAGGGATGTGTTTTCAATGGTGTAATCAT
>CACZNW010000144.1 GCA_902782595.1 uncultured Methanobrevibacter sp.
AAGACGAGCACAGGAGATTGAAAAGTCTGCACCTGACTTTTTAAGGCAGCTTTCAAGCATGCTGCAGGTCGGACTCAGCTTCGAAAATGCAATAGAGGACATGGCCCAGTACGCTGACGGGCCGCTCTACGCTGAAAGGAGTAACTATTACAGCAGTCATGATAAATTCATAAATAATTATGCCAATAATGGTGCTTCAGTCTATTCACTGCTCAGTATAATTGACATTAACAATTCAACATTCATCAGCAATAAAGCAGTCTGATGGAGTTTAATTTACGGTTATAACTCAATTATGACCGTCAATAACACTATTTTCACCAACATGAGTTCAAAATACGCTACAGCAATTTACAGTGAAAAAAACAAACTCACAGTTTTAAATTCCAAATTCATCAACCTGTTTGCAAATGCTACAGCAGGAGCTATTGGATGTAAGGGAACCGATTTAGTAATTATACAAGGGTGCAGTTTCATTAATGTTACCTCAAGCAAGAATGCGGGAGCTGTTTATGCCGACATTAATGCCGTTAATCTCAGCTACAATAGTATCGTGACTATAGCAAATTCACTATTTGAAAAATGTTCTTCCAACTTTGGAGGAGCCTATATCCAATTGGGTGGAAAATTAAATCTTGTCAATTGTGATTTTGTAAATAATGCTGCCAGATACTATGGGGGAGCACTGTGCTTATCAAACACTACCGCATTGATAGGAAATAACAGATTTAATAAAAATAGTGCCGAATATAATGGTGGAGCCGCATATATCGATGACACCAGCACCATCATCAATTCGTGTGATTTCATAAACAACACTGCTACAAATTTCGGCAGTGGAATTTATTTATATGACAGCAAATATGAAATAAAAAATTCATTCTTCACCAAAAGCGACAATGAAGTTATTGTAAGCTTTTTTGATAGAAAGGGTTCTGTTTTGAAAAATAATGAACTGAATGGTGGAAAAACATTATTGAATCAATTATATTCCAATACAATCGTTGAATATGAAGGTAAAAAAATTATTTTAAACCCGACCAATATCACAGATGCAAATGCAAGCAGTACCAGATTCGATTTACGTGATTATACTGTGAATGGATATAGTTTAGCAGGAGTTGTTAAAGACCAGGGATCCAATGGTGCATGTTGGGCATTCGGCGCTACCGGAGCACTCGAATCAGCATTCCTAAAAGCAACCGGAATATTGCTTGACTTATCCGAAAACAACATCCAGGGTACTGTGTTACGTTATAATGAATTCGGCGATACCACTTCAAGTGAAGATGGAGATACTTATTCCGGAATGGGCATTTTCTTGGCCTGGTTAGGTGTTCTCTCAACTGAATTTGATAGCTATGATGAGCTTGGTAAGATAAGTCTTGCCGCATTTGTTCCATTTGAATCATACCACATTCAGGATGCAGTTATAATACCTGCACGTAGCTATGCATTGGATAATGCCAAACTTAAGGAAGCTTTAGTGAATTATGGGGGAGTGACAGTTCACCTTTATGGAGCTTCTGCAAACAACGATTATTATAATCCTGACACTCATGCACAATATTATAATGGCGAAGGTCATGGAAATCATATTGTAACATTAGTCGGATGGGACGATAACTATTCAAGAAATAATTTCAAAATAACTCCTGAGGGAGATGGTGCCTGGATATGTAAAAACAGCTGGGGAACAAACTGGGGTGAAAACGGATACTTCTACGTTTCATACTATGACACCACCTTTGCAATGGCAACATCTTCCATAGGATACATTATCAAAAATACTGAAAATTACACCAGAGTATACCAGTATGACATCGGATTCAGCGGATTTTTCAATGACAATAACAACATCATTAATTTTATCAATACATATGATGCCATTGACAATGAGTTAATAAATGCCGTTGGAACATATTTCGTGGATGCCGGTGAAGAATATACCATAAAAATATTTGTAGACGATGGCGAAGTTTACTCACAAAGCGGAACATCATCTCACGGAGGATTTGAAACAATCAAATTGGACAAAAAAGTTGCAGTCAACGCGGGTCATCAATTTTCCGTTCTGATTCAATCAAAAAACTTGCCTCTGCTTGAAAAATCAAGAATCCATTTTGAACCTAAAACATCCATGGCATATTATACCGACGGTTCTGTGGATAATTTCGGATTATACAATAAAACCGAATGTATTAAAGTATACACTGTTGAAAACCCGAATCCTGAAAAAAGTAAAGATCAGTACTATGATAAAAATTCCAACACTACAATTTATTCCAATGCAAACGGAAAAAACATCAGTATCATAAAAGACGGCAAAACACTGGGTAGTGCAATTGTTGCTAACGGCAAAGCATCATTCAATATGACATTGGGTCCTGGAAAATACAGCATTATCACTTATTATGATGATGAGGAGATTGTTGAAGGATTTGAAGTGAGAAATACAATTGAAGTTGCTGAAAGTGTTAAAATTGGATATAATACTGAATTAGAAATAGAATCCAAATTTTATGACGGCGAAGGTGTTGAATTATTCAATGGTAATGTAACCGTCGAACTGGATGGTAAAACCTATTCTTCCATGATAGAAAACAATGAAGGAATGCTTTACATTACATTATCCAGTTTAAGTATTGGAACCCACATTTTAGTCCTGGAAAATCCGGCAACACTTGAACAGAGCATTACAATAATTGAAGTTGTCTCAAGATTCAGCGGTAATTCAAATGTGAACATGTACTATGGTGATGCATCAAGCTTTAAGGTTCGTGTATATGGCAATGATGGAAATCCAGTTGGCGCAAACCAAATCGTGACCATGAAACTGAATAAGGTAACCTATAATGTTAAAACAAATAGCAACGGTTATGCGATATTGAATATACCTAATAGCGTTAAGCCGGGTACCTACACATTAACTGCAACTTATTTAGGCCAAACCATTGAAAACACAGTTAAAGTGACACAGGTTTTAAAACTATCAAAGGTCAAGGTCATGAAATCCGCTAAAAAACTGGTTATATCCGCCACTTTGAAAAAAGGAAAAACTCCTATTAAAAATAAAAAGCTAACATTCAAATTCAACGGTAAAAAATACACTGCAAAAACCAACAAAAAAGGTATTGCTAAAATTACCGTTAAAAAATCAGTACTTAAAAAACTCAAAGTCGGCAAAAAGGTAAAATACCAAGTAACCTACATTAAAGATACAGTTACCCGAACTGTGAAAGTTAAAAGATAATTTAACTTTCCTTTTTTATTTTTTTTAGTGTGAACCGTTTCTTTCCTAAAACGGGGATGTGACACGAAGTTACTATTTTTTGTTTTTTCTGCTTATTGATATTCATATATAAAGTACGGTCTTCTATTTTGAACTGATGTTTTCAACAGAATATTAAACATAATATATATGAAAATATAAATATTTTAACAATGGCATGATGACTATTTGAGTTATCTATGCATATATATTATTGATTAAATACTAGGAGATGGATTATGAATACTCAGGAATTAATTAAAATTGAAGATGATTATTTCATAAACACTTTCACAAGACAGCCTGTTGTTTTAGACCATGGGGAAGGTGTAAGAGTCACTGATATTGATGGAAACGAATACCTTGACATGTTTGCAGGTATTGCGGTCAACGCTTTAGGCCACAATCATCCCAAACTGGTGAAAGCCATTCAAAATCAGGCGGAAAAACTCATTCACATTTCAAGCATATACTACAACGAACCCGCTCTTGTTTATGCTAAAAAGCTAATTGATAAAACATGTTTTGACAGAATATTTTATGCAAACAGCGGTGCCGAAGCAAACGAGGGAGCCATCAAGCTGGCAATTAAATACACAGGAAAAAGTGAAGTAATATCTACTGTGGAGTCATTCCACGGAAGAACCTCAATGACACTTGCTGCAACCGGTCATGCTGATTATCAGGAACCTTTCAGGGCAATACTGCCTGACGGCTTTATTAATGTGGAGTACAATAACATTGAAGCTTTAAAAGAAGCTATTACAGAAAACACCGCCGCTATCATTGTCGAACCTATTCAGGGTGAAGGCGGAGTCAATATTCCAGACATCGAATACCTGAAGGAAATCGAAAAGATCTGTCATGAAAACAACATTGTATTCATTGTCGATGAAGTTCAGACAGGATTCGGCAGATGCGGAACACTGTTTGCCCATGAACTGTTTGACGTAAAACCAGACGTCATGACAATGGCCAAGGGAATAGGCGGGGGAGTTCCTATGGGCGGAATCCTTGCAACAGAAAAAGTTGCCTCAGCATTTGTACCGGGTGATCACGGAACCACCTTCGGAGGAGGACCTCTCGTATGTGCGGCAGCCAACGCCGTTCTTGATGCCTTTGATGAGGAAAATATCCTTGATAATGTCAATGAAGTCGGCGAATACTTTATAGCTGAACTTAAAAAATTGGATAAGGATATCATTGCCGATGTGCGGGGCAAAGGTTTAATGGTGGGTGTTGAATTAACCAAACCTGGTGCTGAATATGTTGACAAACTGCGTGAAGCAGGATTTTTAATAAACTGTACTGCCGATAAGGTCTTAAGGTTTGTTCCACCGCTTATAATTACCAAGGAAGATATTGATGAATTCATAAATGCTTTAGATGAAATACTCTAAAGCGTCCAATTCTTTTTTTCAAGTACTTTTTTAAGGGAAGTTGAAATTTCCAGAGTTCTTATTTTATCTGTTGAAGCCCACATCCAGTCGGTATGCTCGTCACTTATTTTAACGTCACCTTCAACATTATCCAGATACATTATGATTTGTACTGTTCTTTTGTGAGGATAATCGTTTTGGACGGCTTCGGCAAAGTCACCCGGTGTGCAGCCGAGTGATGTTTCCTCCATGATTTCACGAACCAGTGCATCGGTGAAAAATTCGCCTTTTTCCACTTTTCCACCGGGCAATTCCCACATTTCAGGGTCAGTTCTACTTTTAGGATGTCTTTTAACAATTAAAATCTCATCAGAATTGTTTTTAATTATTCCTCTAACGGTAAGTCCATATGGTTTCATATTAATTCTTTTCAATTTCCTGATTAATAATTTAAACGGAAAATGAATTTCCTTCAATACTATTAAATAACTTAAATAATATAACTAAATTTATAATGTAACTTTTTTAAGGAGTTTTAATTATGGATTTAAATATTAAAGTAAACGATAAAAACCACTTGGATATTGGTGGAGCAGATGCAATAGACATTGCAGAAGAATTCGGAACTCCAACCTATGTAATTGATGAAGATAGGATAAGAGATAATTATAATAGATTTTATTCAGCTTTTTCAAAATACTACTCAGATTTCAAAGTATTTTATGCATGTAAAGCAAATACCAACCTTGCAGTAATGAAAATTTTAGAGTCTGAAGGCTGCTGTATTGATGCAGTATCTCCAGGAGAGGTACACATATCAAAAATGATTGGCTTTTCAGGCGATAGAATCCTATTCACAGGTAACAACATTACCAATGACGAACTGAAATATGTTCACGATGAAGGCGCAGTACTCAACATTGACTCAGTTTCAGCACTTAAAAGACTGGCAAAAGTCGTTGACCCTGAAGGGTTAAAGATATCCTTCAGAGTAAATCCTATGGTAGGTGCGGGCCACCACGACCACTGTATCACCGGTGGTGTAATGAGTAAATTTGGTATAATGGACAATGAAGCTGTTGAAGTATATGAGATGGCCAAAGAATTAGGATTCAACCCAATCGGTATGCACTCTCATATCGGATCAGGAATCCTCGACCCGGAACCTTTCAAACTTGCAATCGAGTCAACAATGGACATTGCTGGTAAAGTTCATCAGGAAACCGGAATTGACTTTGAGTTCGTTGACTTTGGAGGGGGAGTCGGAATCCCTTACACTCCAGAAGAAAACATCGTGGATCTGGATAAATTTGCGGAAGTGAATGTGGGTTTATTCAAGGAAAAACTTGAGCAGTATGACATGGGATCACCTGCAATGTATCTCGAACCTGGAAGATACCTTGTGGGGGATGCAAGTGTGCTTCTTGTAACAGTCAACAGCATAAAACAGAGTTACAGAAAATTCATCGGAGTGGATGCAGGTTTCCACACACTTTTAAGACCTGCAATGTATGATTCATATCACCACATCGTAAACGCAAGTCACATGGATGCTGAAAACACCCAGGAAGTGGACATTGCAGGTAACGTATGCGAATCTGGAGACCTGTTCGCACGTGACAGGCCAATGCCTGAAGTTGAGGAAGGTGACGTGTTAGGTATTCTCAATGCCGGAGCTTACGGATTTACAATGTCATCCAATTACAACTCAAGACCTCTCGCATCCGAAGTACTGATTTCCGACGGCGGACCTATTTTGGTACGTGAAAGAGAAACCTTTGAAGACCTCTACGATAAACAGAGAATTCCACCACATTTAAAATAAAAGTTGATGATTATGCTAGATTTAAAAGGATTAAAATTTTCAAAAATGCACGGAATAGGTAATGACTTTCCGATAATTGACGAATCCGCCGGTGAAGTCATACCTGAAGAGGACAAACCTGAAGCATGCAGAATACTATGTCACAGAAACTTCGGTGTCGGCGGAGACGGGGTACTGTTCGTTGAACCATCCGAGGTTGCCGATATCGGATACAGAATGTTCAATCCTGACGGAAGTGAAGCCGAAATGTGCGGAAACGGTATCAGATGCTTTGGTGATTTTGTTTACAGAAAGGGTATTTTAAAACAGGAAAAAATGACTGTTGAAACCAGAGCCGGAATCAAAACAATCGAAATCACCCTTGAAAACGACGAACCTGTACTGTTTAAGGTGGACATGGGCTTGTCAACATTTAAAACTCCTGAAATACCGATGACATCTGATGAAGATGAATTTCTCGACGGCAAGCTTGAGGTAATAGACACCACATTCAACCTTACGGCCATAAGCGTTGGAAATCCTCACGCAATAATATTTGTCGATGATGTTGATGAAATTGACATTGACAAGTACGGTCCCGCCATAGAGGCACATGAAGTATTCCCAGAAAAAATCAATGTTCACTTCGTTGAAGTGATAAGTAAAAATGAAGGCCGCATGATTACATGGGAGAGAGGTGCCGGCGTAACACTTGCATGCGGAACCGGTGCAACATCAACTGCCATCTCAGGTTATAAATTGGGTCTTTTTGATGAAAACATTTTGCTCCACCTTCCCGGCGGAGACTTGAAATTTGAAGTTTATAAAAAGGATGATGCTCTTGGAGCCTTCATGGAAGGTCCGGCAGAGCTTGTATTTGATGGAGAATTCTAAAATTCTCTATTTTCCTTCTTTCTTTTTTCTGTAAAATCCAAATATGATATTGGCCGCACCTAAAATAATTACCAATACCATCAGGATATCCAGACTTTTTCTTGCGTATGAAAACAGCAGTGCAAGAATTATTAATACAATTCCTGTTAGTACTGATTTTTTCCATTCTTCCATATTTTATACCTCATTATATTTTATAAGCATTAATTAATGTTATGTCTTCAAAAAAGAAATGTTCAAGAGCCTTTATTTCAGCAATAAATCCGAGTTCATCAAGTCTGTCCAGCGTTTCCTGGTTGCCTGAAAGTGAAGACTGTATCATCTGGACAATTCCACCATCATTTAAATGATTTCCCACTTCATTTAAGAAAACATCGATAACTTTCCTACCATTTAATCCACCGTCAAATGCATAATTTATAGTGTCATCTAAAACTTCACCTTCTTCAGTCGGTAGATATGGAGTATTGAATAAAATTACATCAAACTTTCTATTTTTTACAGGCTCAAAGAGGTTGCCGAATAAAATTTCAATGTTTTCGATTCCGTTGTCCCTGAAATTCCTCCGGGCAAGCTCACATGCGTCAAAATTAATGTCTGTTACCGTAATGCAGTCGGTAAGTCTGGATGCATACATTGCAACAATTCCCGAACCGGTTCCGATTTCAAGAACGCTTTGGCCTTTTTCAATTTCAAGATTGTCCGCCAGAAGATAACTGTCCTCGGCCGG
This sequence comes from uncultured Methanobrevibacter sp., assembly GCA_902782595.1. GTDB lineage: Archaea > Methanobacteriota > Methanobacteria > Methanobacteriales > Methanobacteriaceae > Methanocatella. The sequence goes on from CACZNW010000144.1 coordinate 8,079, forward strand.
AATGTAAACATTGTCGTCAGTATTGATTATAAAGTCACTCATTGAAATCACACTTCAAAAATAGGGTATAGCCTTTGTGAAATAAACAGAATCTCTTCGGGATTCAGCATGACAACCCTCATCTTAAGATATTCCTCAATTTCACTGTCATCAATTTCATTCAGTCTCTTTTTCACAACCTTTTTGTCGATATTGCTTATGATGTGTCTTGAATCAATCAGGGCATTTCTGATTTTTTTATTCCTGTGCTGAAAAAGAGCCTTAGTAAACTTTGAATAAATCTTAAAATCTTCATCAGAGATATTATTCTCTTTTGGAGTTAGTCTGACAACGGTAGAGTCTATCTGCGGTTTTGGAATAAAGCTTTCGCAGCTGACGTCAGTTAACTTTTCCACATCACATTTAAAATAAAGCATGGCTGAAAGCCTGGAATAATCTCTGGTTCCGACTTTGCCGTCCATCCGATTGGCAAATTCCTTCTGATACATTAAAATGGCCAGATCAAAGTCATAATTTAAAAATTTAAAGGTAATTGGTGATGAAATCTGATAAGGTAGATTTGAGATGATTTTGTTGAATTGCGGAAATTCAACTTTCAGCGCATCATCGTTTATTAACTCTACATTATCTATTTTTTCGTCTTCAAGTCGTTCAGCCAGTATCCCACAGATTTTCTCATCCTGTTCGATAGCTATTACTTTTTTGGCTTTTTTGGCAAGTTCAATTGTTAAAGTTCCGATTCCGGTTCCAATCTCCAAAACAACATCATCTTTTGTGATATCTCCAAAGTCAATAATCTGGTCTCTTTTATTTTTATCAATCAGATAATTCTGACCAAGATTTTTGTTTAACTTTATCCCATGTTTATTCAAGATGCCTTTCGTTGTTTTAGATAAGGAAGGGGAATTTTCACTGATCAATTTATCACTTATCTTTTTCTTGAAGCTCTTGGAGGCTGTGTAAATATGTAATATTTATTTTTACCTCTTCTTGGTGTTGTTGTGTCAAGCTCTTGTTTAACTCTGTTAACAATCATTCCTGCCGGATCTGCTAATGTAGGAAGTCTTTTTGATATGTCTTCAAAACTTTCGAAAGGTTTTTCTTCTCTTGTATTAATTATGTCCCACATGTATTTGTTACCGATTCCTGGAATTAATTCGAGTGAATGAAGTCTTGTACTTAATGCTTCACTTTCATTGAAGAATTTAACATATTTTGCTTCGTTTTCTTCAACAATGTCTCGAATTGCATAATCTAATTCGATTCTACTTGTTGCGGTTAAATTTTCAAAATCTAATTTTCCAAGCACTCTGTATATTTTATCTCTTTTTCCTTTTCCAATATATACGGTGTCCTGTATTTCTAAATCAACACCAGTTTTAGGAGCTAATTCAAGTAAAGTGAATTGTTCTGTACCAATAGCTTGAGCAATAGGTTTACCACCGAATTTGGACATGTCTGATTTGACATAGCCACGACTTAGATAATCAAGTACAACAGCATACTCTTCTTTTTTTACTGTTGGTTTTTTTTCGTTTTTTCTTTTATCCATATTATCACTCACTATTGTTTTTTTTATAACCTTTGTTGTTATAATATTAAACCTATTTATAAATTTAATTTTTAAGTATAATAAAGATATCTAAAAAAAGGGGGTTTTTTGTAAAAAAATTAGTATAAATAAAAAAAGAGAATAGTAAAAAAATTAAATACTATTCGATATAATCATATTGTTCAAGCATTTCAAGGATTTTTTCCAGGTCCTCTTTGGTTGTTTTTGTTGGTTCTTTAGCAAAAATCAGTCTCATGTCGGCTAAATCCAACGGTACAAAATCAACAATATGAGCAGCGACCTTTGGTCTTAAACCAAATTCATCCTGGAGTTTTTCAAATATTTCCTCTGCATCTTCAGGGGAATATCTTCTGAATCTTGCAAGATGATTTAATGTAAGATTCTGTTCGTAGTTCAATTCATTATTTTCAGAGTATTCTTCAATAATTTCCTTGACCTTTGAACTTGGTATTGGTTCGCTTTCGATAACTTCTTTTCCAATCATAGAAATCAGTTTTGTAATTTTAAGTGGTCAGGTCTTACTATTAACTCTTTTGGTTTGTTTCCATCT
>CACZNW010000145.1 GCA_902782595.1 uncultured Methanobrevibacter sp.
AAGTCCTTTTGTGTTTTGTTTGTGTACTATGGTTTTCTATGGGAATTTCATTTCGCTGCAAGCCTTCTATTACAATTATTACTTACTATTTTTATCGGTTTTTTCTATTATTCTTATCTACCTTTTAGGTCATTATATTTAAATATCTAAATATCTAAATTAATTATTAATAATTTCCGCATTAACTTTCCCAATGACATGTTGATTAAAATTGTGAGTTGATGTGTGTACTCAATTTAGTGAGGTATTTCAATATTAATACATTATTGAATTTTTGTGATTTTTATGAACATTAAAGTATTAGATACAACATTGCGTGACGGGGAGCAGACTCCAGGTGTTTCTTTAACTCCATTGGAGAAACTAAGGATTGCTACAAAACTTGATGAAATTGGAATCGATTTTATTGAAGCAGGTTCTGCAATCACTTCCGAAGGAGAGAGGGAATCCATTAAAGAAATTACTAAACAGGGATTCAATGCTGAAATTTTAAGTTTTTCAAGACCATTAACTGTTGATATTGATTTCTGCATCGACTGTGATGTTGACGCTGTAAATCTGGTAGTTCCTACTTCTGATTTGCATATATCAGATAAATTAAACACAACCCGTGACAAACTCATTGATTTATCCAATGATGCTGTAGATTACTGCAAAGATCATGGGTTGATAGTGGAGTTGTCAGCTGAAGATGCTTCCAGAAGTGATTTTGATTTTTTAAAACGTGTTTTTTCAAATGCAATTGATCATGATGTCGATAGGCTTTGTGTATGTGATACTGTGGGTATTTTAACTCCGGATTCTTCTTTTAACCTGTTTTCTCAATTGAATGATTTGTCCCGTCCTGTTTCATGTCATTGTCATAATGATTTTGGTCTTGCTGTAGCAAATACTCTATCGGCAATTAAGGGAGGGGCCCGTGAAATCCATACCACCATCAACGGTATTGGGGAGCGCGCTGGCAATACTTCTTTTGAGGAGTGTGTTGTTGGAATTGACCGTTTGCTTGCGGAATTTTCCACCAATGTAAAAATCAGTGAAATTTATGATATTTCCAAACTAGTTGCAAGATCTACCGGAGTATATATTCAGCCCAATAAAGCAATCGTTGGTGAAAATGCATTTGCTCATGAATCAGGTATTCATTCTGATGGTATTATTAAGAATTCCGCTACTTATGAACCGATTACTCCCGAACTTGTAGGACGTAAGCGCAAGTTTATTCTAGGCAAGCATATGGGTACCCACGGTCTTGATTCCAGATTAAAGGAACTGGGCTTGAATGTAAATAAAGACCAGTTAAATCAAATCTGCACAGACATTAAGGATCTGGCCGACAAGGGCAAAACAGTTACCGATGTTGATTTGCAGGCAATTGCAGATAATGTTTTACAAATCAATCATGAAGACAGAATTAAACTTGATGAGGTGACTATAGTTTCTGGAAATAAGGTCATGCCAACTGCTTCTGTTAAAATAACCATTGACAATGAGGAAATTCTTAATGCGGGAGTTGGTGTGGGTCCTGTTGATGCCGCTATTAATGCTTTAAAATCTTTGAATATCTTTAAGGACATAGATTTAATTGAGTATCACGTAGATGCAATTACCGGAGGTACGGATGCTTTCATTGATGTTATTATCAAATTGCAGCAGGCTGATAAGGTTGTCTCTGCAAGAGGTACTGAACCGGATATTATCAATGCCAGCGTAAAAGCATATATTGCCGGTGTAAACAGACTGTTGAGAGGTTAATCATGTATATGGAAAATATTCAAATATTGGGTTTCCGGGCTAATATTGATTCTGTTGAAGATACCCTTAATCAGATTAACTCCATTAAACAGGATGGTGAAATTATTCAGGTTATGAATGCGGATTTTATAGTTTCCAAAAACCATATAATTCATGGAGTTAATCAGGCATACCTTGCCTTTAGTCGGGATGAAAATCTTGCCAATGACATCAGTGTTGAAATTGTTTTGAGATGTTCGGCCCAAAGGCAAATTTCAAAGGCCTTTAAAATCCTTGGGCTTAAAGAGGGTGAAATGCGTTTATGTGTAGTTTTAATTAACTCAAAAGATTACACAAAAGAGCTGTCTTCAATTTTCACTTTGGATGGCAGTGTTTTTATTTCGGATAATGAAAAATTAATTGAAGCATATGGAATAAGTGATGCTGAAATTGAGAATATGTCTGTTGAGGATATAATCATTGACCGTATTACTAAACTCACAGTTGATTCCTGACCGCATCGATAATTTTATCCAAATATTTATTTTCAAGACATGTATTGTTCAGATTTTTTATCTCAATGCATATTGCCTTTTGTTTTACACGGTTGTAATTTGGGCAGGTGGTAATAAATCCTTTTTTATCTGTGGTTAGTGTTTTTTTCAAATCCCAACATATGGACTTTGCATTATCATTTGGTATAATTACATTTAGCCCCCGTTTAATTGCATGTAATGTGTCGGGTATGTGTTTTTTTACATAAGCCGTTGCATTTAATGTAACTTCAAGGTTAGATGTAACATTATCAAGTTCATTATCTATACCGCTGCATATAATTTGGGATGTTTTACTTAATTTTTGGGGCAGTGCAGTTTTTTTGAAAATTTCCCCATCATCGGCTGCAATAAATCCTCCGCTTCCGACATTGATGATTTTGGGAGAACCGGTCGATGCAAGAATGATGTCTGCATGTTTTCCCAATTTATTTTTTGAATCGCCAATTCCTGCCGATGCATCTTCAATTGTTAAAATGTCATTGTTTCTGCAGTATCTTGTAATTGATCTGATGTCCTGCTCGGCACAGTAACCTGCAAAACTGGTAAAAATCAATGCTGATGATTCATCAACTTCCAATTCATCCAGATAATCCGTATTTACCAGTCCCGAATCGGTTTTTACGGTTATCATGTTTTTGTTTAGGAATCTGGCAATCTGTTTAAATCCGTGCCATCCTCCCTGATCGGGGATGATAATGTCACCTTCAATAGCTGAAAGCGCAATAAAAATACTGTTGTTGCCGCTTGAAGTCATTCTGACATGTTCTTTGGTAGTTAAATCCTTTATTTTACTGATGCAGCTTTTTTCATAGTCTTTTTTGCAGTTGCCTTTTGCAACTTCAGACATTATCTTTAAGGTTTTATTTGAGGGGGTTTTGAATTTAAACATTGTTTTCACTTTTAAAATACATATCAAGGGTGGTTTGTTTTGTGTGAAGCATCTCATTCAATAATGTTCCGTTTTTAACAAATCTGTTAATCGGAAGTTTAAGTTTGGTTCCGGCATATTTTAAACAGTCATCCAAGGTTTCAAATTCAATGTAGGGTCTCATCATTGCCTCTTTAATATTTTCCCTTACGTTGAAAACGCCTAATGGGACATAATCTTCGTAGGCTTCTCTTAAAATAAGTACTCCGGACTGTTTTTTAATTTGGGCGAGATAATCAAGAACCACCATTTTTGCAGTATAATAACATCCTCCGACTCTGGAATATTCTTTTTTACCTGCATTGGTTTCATAATCTGAAAACATTAACTCTTCATTTTTTATTAATTTAATAAATGCTTCATACCATTCGTATTGCCATTCTGTTGGCGTAAGAATAATTACATAATAGGTATTCAGCGCTCCGAATTCAAATACTCTGTAAGTGTCAAGAATATCGTATTTCCTGACGTCTTTTAAAAATTCATCCGCCAGTGTTGAATCGCAGGCGGTAATTGACCATCGTGTGGGAACAAGTTTTCTTCTGTTTTTAGTTCCGATTGCACCAACGGAAAATGCTTTTTGCATTGCGGTAAATGGCACATCTTTATTATGCAGATTTAAAACGGCTTCTGTTGCTTTTAAATCAGTGTCATAAAATGTTTTTTCAAGCTGCCTGTCCCATCTCACGGCATCAATATCAAATTTCTCAATAACTGCACTCGGACCGTGAGGAGTACTGTCTTCCGTAAGCATTGATCCCCGTGGTCTTCGACCGAATGTCGCTTCACTGTCAATTGATTTGGATGCAAGTGAGATGTCCTGAAGTTTTTCAACGAAAGGATTTTCCAAATCATCAATTCTAATCAACTGTTTTCCTCTAACCAAACCCATTCTGTAGTTGATAATGTCTTCCTGTGTCTTATTCTGCCCGATCCAGTCTTCGGGAGAGTCCATAATATGTGTGTCTCCCATTTGGGAACTCATCATTGGTCCGGCATAGACTTTGGGATATGACCATCTTCCGATAAAAACTGAAGGTGGGGTTGTTCCTTCAAGATTTTTCCCAATCTTAACAGATTTCATTTGGATTTGTTCTGTTAATTTGGCTAAATAAGCATTTTTTGTGGTTTTCATAATAATTAAAAAAAGTAAAAAAAAATACATGGTGCAGTATTTTTTTTTAACAGAATTCAATGGTTGCAGGAGGCTTATCACTTATGGATAATGCAACGTGGGTTACTTCTGAAATTTCAGAAGTGATTCTTTTTGAAATGGTTTGTATGACTTCCCAAGGAAGTTCGGCAACGGATGCGGTCATAGCATCAATTGAGTTAACTACTCTGACTATAACGAGGTATCCGAAATCTCTCTGGTCTCCTTTTACTCCGGTAACTTTGGTGTCAGTTAAAACAGCAAAGTATTGCCATACATCCTTGTCTATTCCTGTGGCTTCAATTTCATCACATACGATTTTATTTGCTTTTCTGCAAACTTCAACATTTTCTCTTGTAAGTGCTCCGACAACACGTACTCCAAGACCGGGTCCTGGGAAAGGCTGTCTGTAAACGGTAGTTGCAGGTAATCCTAATTCATCACCTATTTCTCTTACTTCATCTTTGTACAGGTCACGAATCGGTTCGCAGAGTTCCAAAACCATTCCGCTTGGAAGGGCTAAATTGTGGTGGGATTTGATTTCACCTTTGGTTTCAATCCAGTCAGGTGCAATTGTTCCCTGTACCAGATATTTGGCATCGGCTTTTTTAGCTTCCCTTTCAAATACATCGATAAATACTTTTCCGATGATTTTTCTTTTCTCTTCAGGGTCTTCCACGCCTTCAAGTGCGTCCATAAATTCATCTGAAGCGTCAACATAAACAAAGTTTAGTCTGTCTTTAAAAGTATTGGTTACTTCTTCAACTTCTCCTTCTCTTAAAAGACCATGATTAACAAATATTGCGGTTAAATTATCTCCGATAGCTTCTTGGACAAGTACTGAACATACAGAACTGTCAACTCCTCCGGACAATGCAATAATTGCCTTTTTATCACCAATCTGTTCTTTAATTTTTGCAACTGATTCGTCAATAAATTCTTTTGGACTTAACATTTTATTCCTCATCCTCTTCTTCGTAATCTTCAATTGTCTGTTTAATCATGGCTTCCAGACCATTGTCGTTTCCGGATTCAATGGCTTCGAAGATATCATCGTATTTAACATATTTTTCTAATTTAACAGATTTAGCGCCGATTCCGGAGATTCTAAATCCGTATTCTTCATCACCAATCGGAATGTTAATGTACTGTTTTTTCAAACCGGTTTTAAATTCGTTTGCTTTTTCTCTTAAATCATCAGCATTATCAATCATTATTATACCACCTATTTTTGACAGATTTTATAAAAGTTTTCAAAGATTATTTCTCCTTTTGGGGTATGATGCACTTCGGGGTGGAACTGGATTCCATATATGTCCTTGTCTTTGTGTTTAAAGGATTCAACATCACATAATGTGGAACTGGCCAGAATTTCAAAATCTTCAGGGATAGTTTTCACTTCATCTTTATGTGAAGACCACACATCCATTTCAGGAGCCAAACCTTTAAATAAATTCTCATCATTGTTGATATTAATTTTAACCTGAGCATAACTTTCAGTATCGGAAGTGGTGACTTCACCGCCGTAGGTCTTAGCAATTAACTGATGGCCAAGACAGATTCCTAAAATTGGAATGTCAAGGTTTTTGATATATTCCTCACTATTGCCCGCACCTTCAAGAGAAGGTCCTCCACCTAAAATCAGTCCGATAGGATTTTTAGATTTAATTTCTTCAACGCTTAAATCATTTGAAACAAGTTCGGATGGAATTTTAAGGTATTGTAAACTTCTAGCGATTCTATGATTATATTGGCCTTTGTTATTAACTACTATGATTGTCATGTTATACTCCATCAAAATATAATAATATTATTTTTAGTTTTTTTATTTATTATAGTTTATTCAAAAACTGAAAAAATTCATCACTTAAAGTTTATATATTACAACGAATATATTTGAATTACATGGAACTTCAAGATTTATTATTTATCATAATTGCTATTTTCGTAGCAGTGTTATTGTTTAAATTATTCATGTGGCTGTTGCCGGTAATTGTAGTATTGCTTATAGCATTCTTTATTTACATTTTTTTAAAGGACCGCTATAACTGATTATTGCAGGTCCTCAAATGCGGAATTTGCAGCAACTGCACCTTCTCCGCATGCAACCACCCACTGTTTCAATCCGACACAGACATCACCTACTGCATATACATAGTTGGCGCTGGTTTTCTGTTCCTTGTCAATGATGATATGTCCGGATTCATCCAAGTCAACATTCAGCTGTTCTGCAAGTTCAGTATGGGGAATATAACCGACACTTATAAAAACTCCGCTGACTGGAAGCTCACTTAACTCTCCAGTTTGAGTATCTCTAAGTGTAACGGATTCAACCAGCATGTCTCCTTTTATCTCTTCAACTGTAGCATTGAGAATGGTGGGAATTTCCGCCTTTTTTATCTGGTCCTGCAGGTGCTTTTGAGCTCTGAACTCACTTCTTCTGTGAACAATACTCACATTTGCTCCAAGGTTTTTTAAATATAATGCTTCCTGAAGGGCACTGTTTCCGCCGCCGACCATGATAATGTCACGGCCTGCAAAGAAAAAACCGTCACATGTTGCACAGTAACTCACACCTTTTCCCTTGAATTCCTCTTCGCCCTTCACGTTAAGATGTCTGTGTGAACTTCCGGTTGCAAGAATGATTGCCTTGGATTTGTATGTATCCTTAGATGTTTTAACTGTGAAATGATATTCTCCATCGGTCTTTTCAATCTCTTCAACCTCTTCCATTTCCCTTAAATCACAGTTTTTAGTCGCCTGCACTTTCATTTTCTCAGTCAGTTCAAGACCGGAAATATTGTCAAAACCGGGATAGTTCTCCATTTCCGGAACTTCACGACCGATTCCTCCTGCAAGGTCACGGTCAATAATCAGATTTCTAGTTCCCTGACGTCCCGCATAGATTCCCGCAGTTAAACCTCCCGGCCCGGCACCGATAATAATAATGTCATATTCATTCATAGCAATTCCTCTATTAATATTATTTGTCAAATCTTAATTAAAATTAATGGTTCAATATTCATTTTTTTGATTATGTGTAGTGTAAGTGATACTTATAATAAGGTTTATCTTAAGTGATGATTTTTTTAAAAAAGAGAGTTATGGAAACTCCTTTGAGTTTCCTTAAATTAATTTTTGAATTTCCTCGCGAACAATTTTATTAACAAGTCCGCCGTCAGCCTTTCCTTTAAGCTGTTTCATGCACATTCCCATTAAAGGACCCATTGCACCCATCTGACGTTCATGAACCATTCCCTCATTTTGAGTGACAATGTCTGAGATAATTTTATGCACATCGTCTTCACTCATCATGACAAGACTGTTTTTCTCGGCAATTTCTGATATGTCAGTGTCTGGTGTTTTAATTGTTTCAGCGGCCAGTTTACGCACACTGTCTTTTGCGATTTTACCGTCAGCCAGCAATGTAAATATTCCTTTAAAGTGATCAAGAGTCAGGACACTAATGTCATGGCCTTCCCTTTTAATTTCACGTAAATCATATGCAAGAAGTGAAGCAACGGGTGTCGCATCAACGTCAACTTCAGCTAAAATGTCTTCAAACATGTCAGCTTCCTGTCTTTTAACGAGTTGTGTTGCTAAATCTTCACTTAACTTGTATTCCTCAATGATTCTTGCCTGTTTAACATCAGGTAATTCGGGCAGATTGTTTGCTATCGGTTCAATTCTATCAGAGGTAATTTTAAACAGCGGAATATCAGTTTCAAGATACATTCTGTTTGCGGTTGGAAGCGGTCTCATATATTCGGTATTTCCGTCGTCCAATGCTTTACGGGTTTCTTCAACAACACCATCCAAACCCAGAGATGCTCTTCTTTTAACTTCTTCTAAAGCTGAAACGGCAATGTCCTCATCATGAGCCACAATGATAAAGGCATCATCTTCACCAATATCCAAAAAGTCTGATACCCTGTCAACTTCCTCCTGAGTAATTCCGTAGGCAGGCAGTTCATCTGAATGGAAAATACCTGATACTCCACGTTTTTTAGCGTAACTTGCAATTTCAGTGCCGAATCTTCTTTTAGGCTGTACTTCACGACCAATTAAACCATCATAACCTTTTAAAACCACGGCTTTAATGGTTTCAGCAGATTTTAAAATTTTGGATTCGGTATCGGCGAATAATTCATCCAATGTGTGAATTTCATCAAGCACTTCGGCGTTTCTTGCTTGAAGTTCTTTTTTAATGTCAATTAAGGCAAGCTGTCTTTCAACTTCACGGTTTACAATTTCAGCCATTAAATCCAAATCCTGCACACCCTTGATTTCGACACGTGCACCTTCGGCAATGGAAATGTTCAAATCCTGTCTGATTGTTCCAAGACCTCTTTTAACATTGGTGCTTCTTAATATTTGTCCAAGCATATATGCAACTTCTCTGACCTGATCTGGGTGGTGCATTGAAGGATCTGTTGTAATTTCGGCCAGCGGTATTCCTAAACGGTCTAATCTGAATTCGGTGAATCCGTCTTTGGTTTCAACTCTTCTTGCCGCATCCTCTTCCAGACCCAAACTTTCGATAACCACTTTTCCATAAGGGGTTTCCAGGTATCCGTCTGTTGCAACCATTCCTGTTCTCTGAAAACCTCCGGTATTACTTCCGTCAATAACCTGCTTACGCATTGTATGGAATTCATCAACAATATGCATATTCATTAAACATGCAATGGTAATGCAGATATCAAGTGCTTCTTCATTTAAACTGTGAGGCGGTTCGTCATCGTTTTCAACAAGACAGGTGTGCTTTTCAAAGTTTTCATATTTGAAATTAAGGCCTCTTAAGGATTCCTGTAAAGCGGCTCTGTCGATTTCACCAAGCTCTGACTGGGTCGGTCTTAATTTTCTTTGAACAAGTTCATCAAAATCATCATCAACAAGTTCTGTTTTACATGGGCAGAATAACTTATGCTCGCTGTTTAACTGTTGGTGAATTTCAAGTCCCATTTTCAATCCTAATTTATCATAATCCATATTAACCACCTAGTTTAAAAAATCCCTGATTGTGGATTTCTCACTGAATTCACCTGCAACATTTGTTTGCATAATCTCTTTTACTTTACTGTAATCATCACTTTGACCCAATGCCCAGCATAACTTAACGTAAGTTGTCTCTGGAGTCATATCCAATGCGGAAATCACTCCGGCATCAAGGATTTCACGTCCGGTTGAGTAGACATTCATGTTGACCCTGCCGTAAAGACATTGTGAGGTCATAATTACGGGGATGTTTTCATCCTGCGCTCTTTTAAATGAGTCAATCAGGTTATCCGGAACATGCCCGAGACCTGTTCCTTCAATAACAAGACCTTTATAGCCTTTATCTATATGGTATTCAATGTAGTCTTTTGAAATGCCCGGAAAACTTTTAATGAATCCGATTTTTTCCTCAATGGAGGTGTTCAATTCAAGTTCACTGTCTCCTCGTCGGGTATAGCTGTAATTTGGGTTAATTTTAATTTTCTTGTTTTGAATTTTAGCAATCGGCTGAGCGTTAATGCTTCTGAAGGTATCCCTTCTTGAAGTGTGCATCTTCCTGACTTTAGTTCCTTTGTGAAGGTAGGTATATTCGTCATTTAAACTTCCGTGCATACAGACACATACCTCCGCAATGTCTGATTTTGCGGCTATAACTGAATCAATCAGGTTAATGTTGGCATCACTTGAAGGTCTGTCTGAACTTCTCTGAGCTCCGGTAACTATGATGGGAACCGGTGTTTTTAACATGAAACTCAATGCGGCTGAAGTATAATGCATTGTATCTGTTCCGTGAGCGATTACAATGCCGTCTGCACCGTCGGAAATATCTCCGGCAACTTCCTTTGCCGCTTTAACCCAGTATTCGGGTTTCATGTTTTCACTTAAAATGTTATACAGTGCCTTAACATTGTAGTTGGCATAATACAGTAATTCAGGGTTGGCCTTGACAAGGTCTGAAGCTGTGAATTTGGGATGAACAGCACCTGTACGGTAATCAATAACTGATGATACTGTACCTCCGGTAGATACGATTGAAATGTTCTGCTTTGAATCGTCATGAGGAATTTCTTCTTCATCATAACCGATTTTCGGCTTGTCTCCCTTTTCGATTAGTTCCGCTGTGGTATTGTCAATGGCCACACCAATATTATATCCGCTTGACAATTTCAAAACAAGATATCCGTCTTCGGCATCTTCCGGGCGGTCAAGTAAAATACCGGTATAGGAAATGTCCTCTTTATGTACTCTAATTGTATCTCCTATACTTAAATCGTAATTTTCTATATATTCTTCACTGTTTTCTTTATATGTCATTGAATCACACTAAGAATTGTTTTTAATCCATTCGGCTCCCGCTTTTAAAACATCTATGTTTACATCAATAACTTTTGGTTTGGATGCAAACATTTCACGAATTGCATTCTCATAAGATTCGGCTTTTAAAACGTCACTTAATTCAGTTAATGCACCTAAAAGTGCGGTGTTTGCGGTTCTTGCATTCCCATGCTCTTCTGCAATATCCACACATGGCATAGGGATGACCTTAATGTCTCTGTCGGTTTCGAACTCACCGATGTGAGCATCATAAAGTATGACTCCTCCATCTTTCACATCCTGTGAAAACTGTGCAAGTGAAGGTTTATTCAATGCAATAAGAATGTCAATGTCATCAACAACAGGGGTACCTATGGTTTCATTTGAAATTACAACTGAACAGTTTGATTTTCCACCTCTCTGTTCTGGTCCGTAACTTGGATACCATGACACATGTTTTCCTTCGGCACATGCTGCCTGGGCTATTGTGAGTCCCGCACTTAAAACTCCCTGTCCTCCGAATCCTGAAACTTTAATGCTCAATGGTTTGATGTCCTCATCAATGTAACCTGAACCGTCAGCTCTGTCAACATTAAATATCCGGTCAAGTGATTCTGTTGAAAAATCACTGGTGGGTCTTATGACTGGTTCTTTTGTATATAAGTTATTTCTGAAATTTTTAACAGGGAATTCCTTTTCCATCTGCTCTTCAATAAATTTCTGTGCACTTGCAACATCCTGTTTCAAGTTAGTAGGACAAGGTGATAACACTTCTACAAATGAATATCCTTTACCTTCCTTCTGAACGGTCAGTGCCTGTTTAATAGCATATTTTGCAAGTCTTATTTTCAATGGATTTGCAAGGGAAACCCTTTCAATAAACACAGGAGCCTTTAATGTATTGATCAGTTCGCACATGTGGGTCGGGTGGCCGGTATAATCCGGGTCCCTTCCGGTCTGACAGGTAACTGTTTTTTCACCGATTAATGTGGTAGGAGCCATTTGTCCACCGGTCATTCCGTAAACAGTGTTGTTGACGAAAAATACTGCAATTTTTTCTCCACGGTTTGCAGCCTGAAGGGTTTCATTTAAACCAATGGAAGCTAAATCCCCATCGCCCTGATAACTCATAACAATCGCATTGTCTTGTGCTCTTGAGATACCTGTAGCAACTGCAGGTGCTCTTCCGTGAGCGGTTTGGAAGTTTCCGCAGTTAAAGTAGAAATATGCATACACTGAACATCCGACAGGAGAAATCATAACGCATCTTTCCTGTATTCCAAGCTCATCCATACATTCGGCAATTAACTTATGTAAAATTCCGTGTCCGCAGCCTGCACAGTAGTGTGTGGATTCAATGTTGGTTCCTTTTCTAGGATATTCTTCTAAAAGGGATTGTGGATTTCTACGTACTTGTAATTCATAATCTTTATCATTTAACTCTTTATCACTCATTTTTCCACATCCTTTAGTCTATTATATTTGGACTGGCCTTTTCATCACTTCTTCCGGTTGTATCAATCGAATCATCTTCAAAGCCGGCTATTTCATAAATTTTTGCAAGTACATGTTTCAGTTCAATCAGATTGCCTCCCATTCTGTTAACAAGGTAAGTGTCATCTTTTCTGAGCGCTGCAAACTGCACGTCAGCCAATAATTGACCGTTACTCATTTCAACTGAGATAAAACTAACATCTTTATCTGCAAGTTCCTTTATCCTGTCAACTGGGAAAGGATTTAATGTTATCGGTCTTAAAAGCCCTACCTTCAAACCATTTTCACGGCTTTTATCAACAGCTGATCTTGCAATACGGCTGCTGATACCGTATGAAACCAAAACGATTTCCGCATCTTCAACCTGATATTCCTCAAAAATAACTTCTTCTGCATCAATTTTCGTATATTTTTCCTGAAGTTTGTAGTTGAAATCCTCAAGGTCATTGAAATCGTTGAAAATGGAAGTTATGAGGTTTTCCATAGTTTCCTTATTCCCTTTAACTGCCCAATCCTTATCGTTTTTTGGTTCAACAGCCTTTTCAGGGAATACCAACGGTTCCGCCATCTGGCCTAAAGTACCGTCAGCCAAAACTACAACAGGATTTCTCCATTTGTCTGCAAGTTCAAATGCTTTCATGGTTAAATCACACATTTCCTGCACACTGTTCGGAGCTAAAACTATGTTTTTATAGTTTCCGTGACCTCCTCCTTTAACGACCTGATTGTAATCTCCCTGCTCCGGTCCGATGTTTCCAAGTCCCGGTCCCGCTCTCATGATGTCAACAATAACTGCAGGCAATTCAGCGCCTGCGAGGAAAGTAAATCCTTCCTGCATTAAACTGATTCCGGGTCCGGATGAGGATGTCATAACTCTGTGTCCGGTACCTGACGCACCGTAAACCATATTGATTGATGCCTCTTCACTTTCAGCCTGAACAAAGTTTCTTCCAACCATCGGGAAGTATTTTGATGCTTCGTGTAAAATTTCACTTGCAGGAGTAATTGG
>CACZNW010000146.1 GCA_902782595.1 uncultured Methanobrevibacter sp.
GCAAATGTTTATATACTATCTTATTCAAACTATTAATTAGAAAAAGTGGATTGTTATAGAATTAACCGATTCATTTTTCTAAATCATGAACTTTTGGTGAAAAAAACCTTTTCTCCCCATTTTTTTCACCATTTAAACCTCTATTTTTACGTGACCATTGAGACGACCAATTCACTGCAAAACATCAACCTTCATATGATTTTTCCAGGTTTTAGTGGCATTAATAGTGCCTTACCCAGGCAATTACAGAGGCTACACATATCCCCATTCCATATCAAAAACGTCAGTATGCGTCAAAACATTAATTAATCCTGTTCGGCCGGCCGATTATCTCTCGCAAGCCTGATATTAATTATTCAATTCGAGTTTTCAAACATCTCCTGATGTCATTGCAATGTTTGTTAAATATATTCAAAAACATTCTTAAGGAACTTTTCAGCGGAAAATAAATATTTCAGTGTCGGATTAATTAAAATAATGATATATTATCAATTTTTAGGATGCAAGCAAGTACTTGCATTCGCAAACGTTTATATATCAACTTATTCTAACTATTAACTGGAAAAGTGAATTGCCTTAAAATTAACCGATTCATTTTTTTAATCATGAACCTGGTGAAAAAAATTATCTCCCTTTTTTCACCAACTTAAACCTCTACTTTTTTTACAATACCTAATATAATTTATCTCTGTTCACGTTTTTTTAAACCAGAAACCCTTTGAAATACCGGCAATGACATCTTGTTTCTGCAGGGTTAAACTAAAAAAATAATGAGACGGGATATTTGCACGGTTTTAATCCTAAAATTGCTGTCATAATCCGCATCCCCCAATGGAATTATAAAAACAGTACATTAACTCCTTCGCTGAGAGTTGCAGAATCATTTTCATTTTCACGGGCAATCTGATTTCTTTAGGGTCAGTTGCCCGTTTTAGAGAAACATAACTTGCGGTTTTTGCATTATTCATAAGTAACATACTCCACTTTGATTGTATTATGTTTAATATGGTTTAACACGCCAACTTGATTTTTATTTAAAAAAAAGGTGAAGAGGTCAATAATAATCATTAACCTCAAATTTAATATATTGCAGGTGAAAAATAAGGAGATTCGAAAAATCCTTATTTTTTAGATATTTACAGCACTTTCAGTCTGCAAAAATGCTGTCATAATCCACATCCATCCCAATGGACTTATAAAAACAATACGCAAGTTCCTTCGCCGAGAGAGATGCAGGATCGTTTTCCATTTCACGGGCAATTCTGATTGCTTCAGGGTCAGTTATCCGTTTTAGAGAAACATAACTTGCGGTTTTTACCTTATTCATAAGTAACATCCTCCACTTTTTGATTGTATAGTATGTTTGTTTTCATCATTAATATAGTTTAACACACTAACTTGATTTTTAAAATAGGCGAAGGTGCAAGTAATTTAAAAGAAAAAAAGGTGAAGAGGTTAATAATAATCAATAACCTCAAATTTAAGGAGATATTTAAAATATTAATATTTCACTTTGACAGATATGATTCTGCAGTGTTTTACCGTATACTCCTCCTTTAATATCCCCGATTATTTTTTCCACCTTGGAGATTTTCACTCCGGTGATCTGGGAAATGTCCTTTACTGTGTTTATTCCGTAAAGGTCAGATATTTTTTTGACTAATTTTTTGTTTTTAATCTGTTTGTCTTTTTTAAGCAGTGATTTTTTCAATGCAGAGCCATATAATCTGTGTTTGATGTCTTTAATCATTTTTGTAACCTGTCTGTGTGTCAGACCGGTTGACATTCCTATTGAATCAATGCCGTGTTTGCCGTACAGGACGGTTACGGCTTTGGCCATGTTTTTGCCCAGAGCCTGGTCTTTTTTAAGCAGTGATTTTTTCAGTGCAGAACCGTAGACTCCGGATTTGATATCCTTAATCATTTTGTTAACCTGAGCCGGTGTGAGGCCTGTTGCCATTGCAATTGAATTGATATCATGGTTTTTAGAAAGTTCTGCGACAGATGAAGCTATGTCCTTGTCGGACATTGTTTTTACCTGTTTAGGGGAAACATTATTGGTGTTTATATCTTTAACATTTTTGGATGAGTCATTGACTTTTTTAACATCACCAGGTAAAGCACTTGAGTGTTGAACGTCATTATTTGGGATTAATTTGCCATGATTGCTGTTTGCATGAGACATTCCAATCTGGTTTGGAGTAGCGTTCGGATTATCTGCGGTTGCGTTGCCATGATCTGCTGCGGCGACCATTCCCACTGCAGCAAAAGCGATTAATATTAAACATAGGGATAAGATTATTTTTTTTCATATTATTTACCTCTTCTTGAAATTATCGGCAAAGGAAATGACAGGGTCAAACCGACACTTCACTTTGCAATTAATAGTATGAAAAGACCATATTTAAAGGTTTTCGACTGCAAGTGCTTACTTACATCGTTAAATGACTTAAAAACCCTTATATGTTCCTGTTTTTTAAAAATTAACTGTATAAAGCAAAAACTTTACCCCACTTATATATGTTTAAAACCATACCATTAATGGGAGATACAATGATTAGGAAAATATTAATCGGATGCATTGCACTGTTTCTTTTAACCGGAGCCGTTGCGGCAGTTGAAAACGCAAACGGCACAGACATTGAAAAGCATGAGGAAATCACAAAATTCCCCGACATCAAACTAAACCATGTAACCGGAAAGGAAGGTAAAAAAATCAGGATAAGCTCAAAGCTTACAGACGAAAATGGAAAGGCAATTAAAAACGCCAAAGTCACCTATAAAATCGGAACCCGAAAATACACTGCAAGAACCGATTCGAAAGGAAAATCATCAATTGTCTACAAGCTTCCAAAGGCAAAACATTTTAAAACCATCAAAACAAAAAAGGGCAACATCCTAACAAAAAAGGAAATTTTTAAAACAGTAAGAACAGTTAAAGTCTCATATAATGGCTCAGATACCGGTTTATCGGCGGTGAAATCGGCGAAGGTTATTTCCAAAAAGTCCCCTGCAGTCAAGAAATACAAATTCGAAAAAGTTAGAAAAACTAAAATCATACCCTGCAGATTCGGAGATCACGAATACAGACGCGGACCCATTATAATTCAAACCATATGGTCCAAGGACCACGGTTTTGACGATTTGTGGATTGCGGCCGATACAAAAAATCATAAAATCAGACTTTCCATTTCAGCAAAACTCCACACCAGGGACGGGAACGGAAACTGGAAGTGGGATGAAAAATGGAGGCATATGATGAGCGAACATGACCTTATTGTTTCATATTACGGCAAACTGCCGAAAACCGATATGATAAAAGTGAGATATGGACTTGTCAAATACACTCCAGTTAAATAGCTTGAATGACATAGATTAACATACAGGTAGATATTATGGACAACAGGATAATTTGTTTGGGAATAATTATCGTTGTTGTGGCGATTGGGGCTTTTTCACTTATGAACAACTCCAATACCGATACAGTAAGCGATGATGACTATTATGTTGATTACAATCTGGATTCATCACCGTTTTATTTATGCAAAGGCAGCATTAAGCCGAAAAGCTCTGATTTGACACTGTACTACAACAACGACGAAAGCGTGTACGGATATTTCAGTCCCGGCGGCGAATTTTTGGGCATTGCATATTACAATGACGCAAAAATCAGGGGCGAGATAAAATACGATTTGAAAAAAGTTAAATGGTCAGATAATGATACAGACTCTGATTACGCCATGGAAAACTTCACAAGAGACTTTAAAGACAAGTACAAATATGACAAAGAAGATATTGACATGACACTGGAATTTAAGGACAAAAAGGGAAAAACCGTGGATTTGTATGATTTATCCAGGGAAACAGGAAATTACTATGACAGCAAGGGAGGATACAATTATGAGATTAAAAAACCTCCGATTAAAATATATCTCAAAAATAATACCTTAACCGTTAAGGTCAACCACAGATTTACAGTCAATTCAACTCCAATCAGCAATGCCCCTCCATATGACGGGGATCTTGCACAGGAACCGAGTGATTTTGACAAGACATACAAAGCGGTTTTAAATATTGACTTTAAAAATGATAACTGCAGTTATACTCTGGAATCAACCCTTAAAGGCGATAATTTCAATATAGTTCACACATGAGGATGGTTTTTAATAATCCGTCCTTAAATTATTTTTTTTAAGATATAATGAGAGACAGATTCCTCATCAAATCCGTCGGTTACTCCATCGAGGCAAATACCTTCAAAACCTCTCCGCCATTTTACAAAATAAAAGCCCACTTGCGATTAATATAATCCAAATTTACAACACCAATCATCTACGATTACCCGTTGCATTCAAAAATCATCAATTAAAAACAAAAAAAAAATCATTAAACATCCTAATTGAAGTTACAGGATTATTTTCAAAATTTGTTTCAATTAAGAACCAGTATATTCAATAATCCTAAAAAAAAATAAAAATAAGAAAGTTTTAAAAAGTTTGAAACCTTTTAAAGCTCTCTTTTAATTTCTCTAATTTGGTCGATGGAAAGGCCAATATAATGAGAGACAAATTCCTCATCAAATCCGTCGGCAAGCAGATTTCTGGCATCTTCAATTTTACCGTCGGTTACTCCATCGAGGTAAATCTCATCAAATCCCAATCCCCATTCATCAAGAATGCGGATGATTTTAGGATTTTTAACTTCTGTTTTCAACATTCCAATCATCTCGGATAACTCTTCACCTGTGAAAAATCTCTCAAGAACCTTAATTTCGCACAAAGCGATTTTGGACTTTAAATCATCAGGAATATTAGCTTTGCCTATTAATTCAATTATTTTTGTCATTAACTGCTTAATAGACATTTCCAAATCTTTTCCCACCCCCATGTCCGGCAAGACAAGAAGGTCTATGGATTCTTCAACAGTTAATTCTTCATGCATTATAGTTTTCTGAACAATAGTATTTAATACTTTCCAGGCATTTTTACTTTTAGTATAATGGGTTTTAACCTGAAAGATTAAATTGTCATCGAGTTTTACAATATTAACACCACTGCCAAGTTTAGCAATGCTGAATACCTCTGTTTTAACATCTAGATCTTTATTAACTGGGTCCAATCGTGTTAAGTAATGATAGTCAGAGATGTTTTTCAGTTTACCTTTTTTAAGTGGAGTTGCCATGAATTCTGTTATTCTGACAGTCTTACCGTCCACTTTAACTATGACATCCCTTCTTTGTCCGGTATGAGGAATCTCTGTGTCCATGAACTGAATTGTATCTCCTTCATGATAGATATATCGATGAAAATCTATCCCCAGAACATTATACATGAATTTATAGGCCTTGTCAGCCGATTGAGGATTATTGATTGGCAAATGAATCCCCCCTTAAATACATACCTATGGCCATAAGAATCCTACGTAGGTATAATTAAGTTGGAATAACTAGTATATAAATGTCCATTTATAAAATAGAGCAATTTTAAGTAATGAATCAATGTTATAATGTCATGTCAATATTGTAATGTAAAATAGCCCCTTTAAAATGAGTTACATCCCCTATTTTCCCCCCGTTTTCATTGCAGGCATTGCGTAACTTTCAGCGGAAATCTGGAAAATTCCACTCCCCCTTAAAATCACCGGACACTGTCTGTAAAACATACCGAAGATTATAATGAAAAATGCAGAAAATACCTGATTAATGAGCTTAAATTCATCTAAAAATAGACATATAAGTCTTAATTATATTTTAAACATTTAAACAGAAGATTTGAACTGAAAAATAATTGAAAATATGTTCGTTTACTATAACCTAAAATAATTAAAAGACAAATCATCCGACAGATTCGCTGAAATGTTATAAGAGAAAAATCCTACAATACAAAAATGAAGAGATATTTTTAAAATCATCAACTACCCCATTCGGCCGAAAAAAGAAAATAATGTAAAAAAGGAACAGGTCATTTGAAAAATCCGTTTAAAGGATCCTGTTAGGATATGCAAGTATGTTTGGCCTTTTTTTGGATTTTCAAATATCTGTATTTAAAAATTATTGAAACCCTGTTATCTGGTCTGATACCATACGGTTGCCTTGTAAGGTGTGTATCCTTTTATCAGGTTGGTTCTGATGTGGCCGCTTGAGCCCTTAACAGTTTTTGTCTTTACCTTACCGTTTTTGTTTTTAAAGAAGAATTTCGCTTTAACGAGTTTTGTATGGTGGGGTTCGATGTCTCCGTTGTTTCCGGATCCGACATACCATGAGGTTACGCCCGTACCCCTGTCAAACTGCATGTTTCCAGTGTATTCAACGTAACCTGCTATTGCATCACGGTTTTTAAGTATTGTGGCCTTCGGAGCCCACAGTACACCGGGTTTGAAATTGTGAATCTTAACCGTTGTCTTTGAGGTTTTAGCGGCGCTTACTCCCTGGGCGGATACTGCGCACACTATGCATAATGCAGCGATTAAGACCAACGCAACGAGTATATGTTTTTTAGTTATGTTCATTTTTATCACTATGTATAATTTTGGATTTGGAAGTATTTAACAATATCCGGTAATTTCCCATCTTTAATTAAATCAAATTGCCCAATTAGAATTCATGTATCCAGCTATCAGGCATCAGTTATATTGATGATTATTAGTTGACCATGATGTTTGCGTTGAAAATGCATTTAAGTGATGATTACATACACATACATTGCATATGCCGATTAAAAAATCCCCACAACAGTTCAACAAATGTGTCAATGATTTTGAGATTTACTGACAAGCGTGTTCATTAACCCGTGAAGAATTTTTTTCCTAAAGAATTACTTCATACAGTCTTGTTTCGTTGGTTACTCCAACCAGAATGCCCTTGTCGTCATGAACATAGCCGAAATAGTGCATGCCGTTTTCAGTGTAGTTCCATCCATTATGGCCGTTGACGGTTGACTTTACCGCACCGTCCCTGTACAGTTCATCCAGACTCATTCCCATCCAGTCAGATATGACGGTTATTACAATCTCACCATTCCATTCGTTGATATAGAAGCATGTCTGCCCTTCAGAGCCCAGTTCATTGAAATCCTCATTGTCTTTGGATTCTGCGAAACCCTGAGGGATTGTGAAGTTCACGCCTTCAAAGGTTATGTTATGGGATTCACTGGAGTAGTCAATATTTTGAGATGCACTGACGGCTCCCAGAAGTATGCATGAAAGGATTATCAGAGGAATTATTTTCATTTCCATATTAAATGATTTGTTCAATGGCAAGATAAATATTTCCATGTTGCATCCGAATCAGGTACCGGATAATTGAATAAGTAATACAGAATATAGTAATAGTAACCTAAAAGTATTAAAATAATTAATGATAAACTAAATTTAGTTAATGTTAAAATTATAATTCACAAAAGAGTTGTTGAACATGGACATGAATTCATTGAAATACGGGATTTTTTCATTCATTATTCCCGGACTTGGCCAATACCTGAATGGAGATAAGCAAAAGGGCATCGGCCTGTTGGCGGGGGCAGTACTGATTCACATATTCATATGGTTTTTTATGAACAATATTGTAGGAAGCGGACTTCAAACAGTATACCATCTCTATGCAGGTTATGATGCGTTTAAAAACTACTGATTTGATATTTACAAATACCCAGTGAAAAGGAAATATGGTTTTGAATAAGTTAAAAAGAGTTGGCTGAATCAACGATTATGTTGTGGAATCTCTAAACTCAAAAGAGTGGAGATTCACCAATCGCCATATTTGAATTGCAGGAAGTTAACCCTCAAAACAGTGAAGTTATAAAAATAGTCTAAAAAAGACTATTTAACACTTCATCGGGCAAACCGGTGACATCACCAATATCCTCAATGGAAAACCCTTTAGCAATCATGTTTTTAGCGGTTTCAATTTTACCCGCTTCAATACCATCTTCCCTACCTTCATTCCCACCAATTTTTTTGCCTTCTTCCATACCGGCCTGCCTGCCCTCTTTCAAGGCGGCCTTTTGAGCACGACAGACAATCCCATCTATACGTGCATCAAGAATATCCTTTCCTAGAAAAAGCAGAATCCAGCAGCAGACAACAGTCTCAAAGAAACCTCATAAACGCTTTTAAACGATATGATGATTCTAGTTTAAAATCCAACTATCCCGTAATAAAAACCAAAAAAAATAAAAAAGACACTTTCCGTATAATGAGAAACAACAACAATCTAAGAATACAAAAGGACAAATACGGGCATGATAAAATACTATTGCCAAAACTGGGATTAGTGAAATTCAAAACCAGCAAAAAATACAAGGAATTACTCAGAAAAGGAAGTGACCCGGATAATCCCACTGCGGAAATCAAGCACGTAACCATCAAAAAAGAAAACGATAAATACTATGCTGTTTTCAACATCACAGAACTATATGTTCCATGGGAAATCATCGGACCACGACAACAACTTGGAATTGACATCGGATGCAGTAAACTAGCAGCACTTTCAAACGGACAAGAGATACCCAATCTTGACCTAACTCTGGAAGTGGATAAAATCATCCAATATCAACAAAAAATGAGCCACACCCAACCAGGATCCATAAGACACAACGAAGCACAAAGACTATACAATCTATGGACGAAAAAACTAATAAACAAACGCAATGATTACTATGATAAAGTAACATCATATATTGTTAAGAATTCGTCTTTTGTTGCTGTTCAAAATGAAAATATCATTTCGTGGAAACACAACAAATACTTAAGCAGAAAATTACAATTGAACGCTCCACGTATTTTTATGGATAAACTGGAATATAAATGCATTTGGAATGATGTGGAATTCATCAAAGTTCCTAAATATTTTCCTTCAACACAAATTTGCAGCGAATGCGGCAAAAGAAACCACAACATGAGTGGACTTCGAAATTTGGGAATACGGGAGTGGGACTGTCCACACTGCCATGCACATCATGGCCGAGATATAAATGCGACAAAAAACATCCTTAACAAGGGATTAGAAATCGTAGGGACTACGGTGCAGTAAAATACCCTAAAAATAAACATTACATGTTTTTTTTAGGTTTGCGAATCCCCGCCTTCTCAAAAGGCAGGGAGGTTCAAAGGAAATTGAAAAATTAAATATACCCGCAAAAATCAGATATAATCAAAATCATATTCTAAAAAAAAGATAAATAGTGCGGGATAGGAAATCTCACAGGATGAGATTTCAAACCTAATCGCCAAGGCGTTTTTTAAAAATTAAAATGTGTTTAACCGTTTGCCGGTTTAATTTTTGTCAGGACATATGCAAATACCGTTACCATAACAATGATTATCAAATCGATGATAATCTCAAAGGGCTTTGCAGTTGAAAACAGTTTGAGTATTCCGGCGACCCACATTAAGATTAAAACGCATGGAAGCATGTATTTCAGTATGAATTTCCAGGTTCTGCCCACATTTATTACAGACTTTCCGTTTAAAACTTCAAGGAAGTTTTCAATACCGTAAATCCATGCAAATATTATGCACTGAACGGCTATCATGAACAATATGCCGAATTCGTTTACGAACGTATCGATTATTCCAACAAGGTAACTGCTGATTCCGGATGTCAGAAGCAATGAGAATGCACATCCGATTATGGTTAAAACTGTTGCAGTCTTTTTCCTTGACCATCCCAGTTTATCGGAAGTGGTATTTAACATCGGCTCCAGAAATCCCAGAGCGGAGGTAACGCCTGCAAACAGTATTGCCAGAAACAGAAGAGGCGCCAGTATTCTGCCGATTGGACCCATGATGTTGAAAATCATCGGAAACACGACAAATATCAGACCGGTTCCTTCGGTGATGAGCTGAACCATCGGCGTTCCGTTTGTAAAGGACATGTATCCCAGTATTGAAAACACTCCGAATGCCGTACAGACTTCAAAAAGTGAGTTTGACGCAACCACGATAAACACGTTGTTGATGAGTTTGGAGTTTTCGGGAAGATAACTTGCATATGTAAGGGCGATTGCCTGTCCCATACTCAGTGAAAATATTATCTGAGCAAAAGCGGCAAGCCAGATGTTCACGTCCAGGAGTTTCGACCAGTCGGGGGTGAGAAGCGTGCCGATTCCGATATTTGCTCCGGGCAGACTCAGGGCATAGACTATGATGAATCCCATTATGACAAACAGTGCCGGAATGAGGATTTTTGAAACCCTGCCGATTCCCTTATCCACATTTCTGTGAGCAATAAACCACAGAATGACCCACAGTACAAGAACCCCTATTGTTGTCGGGACGAGAAGGAAACTTGCGTTGCTTAAGTTTGAGCTTCCGCCCACATTATTTACAAAGTAATGTGCCGCATCAGTTCCCCAGCTGAAGGTAAAGCTGGATGCAAGATAAACCAAATCCCAGCTTAAAATGACCATGTAATAGATTGTAACTACAAATACAAATAAAACCAGCATCCAAGCAACATACTCGAGTTTTGGATTGATTTTTCTCATAATCGTCGAGAATGATTCCTTGAAGGAAAATCCAACAGAATATTCAAGAATTAAAAATGGAATTCCCATAACGGCTATTGCAATAAGGTAGGGAATGAAAAATGACCCTCCCCCATTTGAATAGAGCACATAACTGAACCGCCAGATGTTACCCAAACCTACGGCGGCTCCGATCATGGCAAAAATAAATGCAACAGACGAATCCCACTGATTTTTTTGTGACATACTAGATACTTTGTAAAAATTTATATAAATAACTTTTACATACTATTAATTATAATGAAAGTATTTGACAAATTTTTAACCGGCCAGACAGCGGGCATCAACTGGTGCTTTGAAAACCGCCATTTCATAAAAAGACTCTCGGACAACGGTCTCAGCAGAGAATATGTTGTTGACTGTGTTATGATGGAAGAGCCAATCAGTTACGAGCACGTTGAAGACAGCAAGTATGCCGTGGTTTACAGGGCTCCCGACAACAAGGACTATAAGGAAATACGAGTCATAATGGCATGTTCGGGAAATTCCATTGACCTGGTTACGGTTATGAGAAACAATGAAACAACAACCAGCCGCCAGAACAGACAGTACCAGTCCGAAAAGAAAAAGGCCATTGAAAAAAAGAGACTTAAAGCCCTGTCAAAAAGAAAATGGTAAAATAATTAATAGGATTAAAAGAAAATCTTTTAAACCTTTTTGAAATTAAAGTTGCAGCTTATGCCGATTCTAAAAAGTA